>JACDAE010000033.1 GCA_013695595.1 Ktedonobacteraceae bacterium
GCGGTTCACAAGCCCGTTGTGCTATTTAACGCCGGCCTCTTTGAGGTCGCTGCTATATTCTTTCAGCAACTTGCGCACCTTTGGATCGATCACCGCCCGGCAATAAGGCTGATACCGATTGTTATCATAATAATCGTGGTGATAGTCTTCGGCCTTGTAGAAGTTGGTGAAGGGAACAATCTCGGTCACGATGGGATCTTTATAGGTGTGAGCCTGCTCCAGGGATGCTTTGACGGCCAGGGCAATGCGCTTCTGCTCATCATTCTGGTAGTAGATGCCAGAGCGATATTGTGTGCCGACATCATTTCCCTGCCGGTTCAAGGTGGTTGGATCGTGCAGATGCCAGAAAATCTCTAGCAATTTCTCGTAAGAAATGATGGCCGGATCATAGGTGATCTCGATGCCTTCGGCTGCACCGGTTCTGCCCGTGCAGACCTGCTGATACGAAGGGTTAGTGACCTTCGATGCGGCGTAACCAGGGACAACGGAGATGACGCCCTTCAATCTCTTGAAGACGGCCTCGGTACACCAGAAACAGCCATTTGCCACTATTGCGGTCTCATGCTGAGCCATTATTTTGCCTCTTTTCTTTGTGATGTCATATCTTTAAGGGGGATTATCACTACTAATAACATTCTCAAATCTGGGAATGTTCCAGATCTGAATGTTTCTATAATCATTGGGGGATTTTTAACTTCTCACCATTATTAACACTCTGATGCGCTCATTTGTTCCAGTTTGTGAACGTTCACCGCAGGATGACGAACTGCATCGGGGCAAGGGTGAGCTGAACAAACATGGACGGATTTGTGGGGTCTGGATGCTTCTGGACCTGGACCGCTCCTTCTGCTCCGTAGAGGAAGTGCAAGCTATTACCCGGCTGATGAAATGTTTGATCTACGATGACATAATCATTGCGCGCCTGTGTGGTAGATGTATTGTAGGCAACGAGCACCTCCTGATAGGCCAGGATGCGAGAGAATGCCAGGGTGCAGGGCTGACTCTGTGGGACGCCGAAGTCGCGCCCATCGCCCGAAATTGAGCGCAGGTACATACGACCGAAGTGCAGTGCCTCGACCTGCTGGCTGATCTTCGCAATCTTCGCAATCTCTTGATAAATAGTGCACGCGGGATTGAGGTAATTGCGTTTTTGATCCTGCAGGTCGAAGAGCGGCTCACGGATGAATTCATCGCCGTGTGCCGAAGCGGGGATCGATGGCGAGGTAGTTCTGGATGCTGTAGCCATGATAGTTGCCGGATGCGGGATCGGGCGCACCGTTGTTCTCGAAGATCGGGCTTAACCAGAGCGCCGTACATCCAAGATTTTTGATGTAGTCGAGATGTGTGGTGATGCCGCGTAAGGTGCCCCCACAGAACTTGCTCAACCGGGCCTGTGTACTGGAGCTGTCAGAGCGGGCCTGTGTCTGGATTGGTGTACGCTCCTGATCGTCATGAAAGCGATCGACCAGCAGGAAATAAATAAACTCCTCGCGCCACTCGCGTATGTTATTCCAGTATGTTTTGCCTGGAAGAGGGTTCAGGTTAATGTCTGCAATCGAGGTTGGATCAGTCATAAATATCTCCTTGACAAGCCCATGTGCCAACTTAAACGATGATATATATTCTATCATCAATGCTTGAGTATAGCGCATGGGCGAGACCCTTTCCTAATCCTCGTTCATGCGCAACATCATGCTGATCGAGGGGCGTGAGACGATATGGGCCATCAGCAACAACGCGCCCAGGCAGATCGCTCCCATGATCATTAGCAGAAGCAGGAGTTGTGGGTACGGTATGGTCGTCAGTACAGATGGGACATCGTAGGGATTGTTGCGCCCGCCCGGACCTGCCAGGTCGAGGAGAGCTACGGTAGGTGCCACGAAGATGGTGAGCAGCGCTCCCAGACCAATGCCGAGCACAAATGCTATGCCATAGAGAAACCCCTGTTCCCATAACAGAACTGCTGCAATCTGCCGTGATGCCATACCCAATGTTCGCATGACTGCGAAATTGGTACGGCGACTGGCTGCATTGAGCCACGAAGAGAGCAACGTACCTATCAAGGCCAGGACGAGCACCGTGCCGACCGCAATTGCCAGCACTCCCACGATATCGAGATGCACACTATTCTGCTGGTTGTCGATCATAAGCAGGCGACGATCCGCGAGGTCGGGAAATGTGTTGCGTACGCTGGCGAGTGAGGCGGCATCGGACTGTGTGCGCAAGAATACAGCGTTCGGCGTCAGGGGCGTCCCACCAGCTTTTGCATACGCCGCAGCATAGCTTCGATAATCGACGAGCATGCCGATCCCGTTGGATGGATTGATGGGCGTGTCGTATAAACGCGGAATGGCAGTGACCTCCGTAAGAGCGATAAAACTGACATGAACGCTGTTTGTATCATCTACCGGAATGCTGAAGCGCTCACCGACCGAGAGGTGATATCTCTGCCACATGGCGCTGTCGACCAGGGCATAGACGTTCTGTGTGGTGGCATTTGTGCCCTGTGAACTGTCGTCGTGACTTTCTGGTCAGTGAGTTCCTGCTCGTGTGCCTGGGGAGAGACCAGTGGAATACAGGCGTGCAGCGTCGTGCCCTGGTTGGGCAGGCTCCATACGGTGATGCTGCCGCTCAGAGCGTCCACACGTTCGTGCACGTTGGATAAGCCCATGCCACTGTATGCGTTGGGGCTTTCGTGAGCCTTTGCTAGATCAAAGCCCTGCCCATCGTCGCCGATCTCCACTAATAATGTATCTTCCTGCCGCTTGAGGCTCAACCATACGTGTGATGCGCGTGCATGGCGGGCTATATTGGCGAACCCTTCTTGCACGATGCGGAAAAGCATCTCCTGTGCTCCGATAGGCAGCCGTTCAGCGGGAGGTAGATCGTCCAGTACAGCCATCACCTCGGCACCCGATAGCCCAGGGCCTGACACTGTACGCGCAAGGATTCGAGCAGGCCCACATTCTCCAACGCGGTGGGACGGAGCTGCTGCAGGAGCGCGTTCATCTCCACCTGTGCTTCCAGGGCTGTGCGTTCGATATCGTCAACGACCTTGCGTATGCTGGCTGGATTGCTTTCCCAGCGAGCTTTAATGGCGGCGGCGCTCACAACGATGCTAAATAGCTGTTGCTTGATCGAGTCGTGCAGGTCGCGTGCGAGGCGGTTGCGCTCCTCCTGTGCTGCCGTTTTGCTCACCTGTTGCAACAGTTGGCCGCGATATGCGGCGTTGCGCTGCTCAACCTGCACATATTGATTCGTCTGTTGGCCCAGCAGATTGACTTGCACAAAGAGGCGTTTCAGAGGCCAGGACCAGCGTAACGCAAGTGGCTCAAGCGGGCGGCCATGGGCGAGGCGCTGCAAGGAAGCCTCCAGCAGGTGCAGGTTATAAGGAAGGGCCAGCAGCAGCAGAAAGCTCAGCAGGCAGGTGCAAAGAACGGGCCACAGTGTGTTATGGGAGAGTAGTGCTACTCCGGCAATTGAGCAATGGCAGAACAGGAGCAGCAGCAGCGTCCTGCCTTGTAGTACCGTATCGTTGTGCGTCTGTGCCTGTACCTCTGCCATTGCGGGACTCCTCTCAATCCGTTGTGTGTTGTGGAACAGCTCTCGTACACAGTATAAGTGGAAATCGCTGGCATGCAAATACCTGTACAGGTGAATCTGTATCCCCCATGTGGGGGAATAATTGAGATGGAGGCTTGAATGTAGAGGTGTTGGGTACGTGGAAGTTCGCGCACCCAACCTATATTATGTGTGAGAGGAGCCAATGAGGTTTGACAGCATCACGCTCCAGCCATTATTGGATCTGGTGTGTTTGCAAATCTAATGTAAAAGAGTCGACCAGTTGAGCGGGATCGCGCCAGGGTTCCTGGGGGCGCGGCACGGAAAAGTAAGAGCCTTTTAAGGTTTTACCATCAACTTCCATAAGCAGGTAGCCGTGTCGGTTCTCACAATACTGCTCCAGAGTGACTCCCATATCCGGGAACACATAGGGAACTTGAATTGGTACCCCCTGCACCTGGAGCATATAGTGAAGGTTCCAGTAGCCCCCTGCACCGGCGACGATGTATGGAACGGTGCGCCCCTGAATTGTGCGCGAGAAGCGTTGATAATTATGGACATGTCCGGAGAAGACTGCATCAGGGATGCGCCCGGTATGCGCAATCGCGTCATCCAGAATGCGGCTCATATAATGGCTACCACTGTGGTATGTGTCGGCGGAGTAGATGGGATGGTGCATCGTGATGATGAGCGCCTTGTCTTGCGGCGCGTTGGTAAGTTCCGCCTCAAACCAGGCGATCTGATCTTTATCCAGCCAGCCGCCTTCGGGTACATTTGTGTACAGACCAACGAAGGTAGCGAACGGCGTCTCAAGGGTCCAGTAGACGTTGGGTTGCGTCATCGTGTCGCGCCCACTATCACCGGCTTCCGAGGAGAGATGAGGGGTGGACGCACAAAAGTTCTCGGCGAAAGCTGCCAGGGAGGGAACCGATTGATCGATAAGATCGCCGTCATGGTTGCCTGGAATAGCGAAGATTGGTGCGGGATAATGCACATAGGGGTCGTAGAACTGGGCATAATATTCGCTGGCCTGCCCATAATAGTACACGACATCCCCTAGATTGTAGAAAAACGCCGGGCGTGCGGTGGGATCGGTTGCGGAAAAGTCGTTCTCCATATGGGATACCACAAGCTGTTGTGATTGTGGAGCCTTCACCCCTCCCGTGTCTCCAGCGATGTGAAAACTCATTTTCCCTGCTGTCTGGATTGCCTGTACACTCGCCGCCGGGAGCACACTATCTAGCGAGAGATGATAGGGAGATGGACCTGTGGGAGCAGGTAATGGTTGCTTTGTCTGGTTGGGAAGGGCTTGCGCAACGCGAGTAATGACAGGATTTGTGATGGGAGGAGTTACGCCAGGAATACGCCGACCGGAATGGCCTGCTGATTGGCTCATGGAAAATCTCCTTTTTGTAAAATAAGTGTAATTCATGTGCTGATCTATTCTAGCATAGCATGCCTTTGTTGTGCTGTAAATATTCCGTGAAAAATAGAAAATATTTTTTTAATTATTTATGCGTTCTACTGTAATTTTTTATTCAAGATAATTGCCCGGTCTGGTGCGTGGATGGTTGCGTTGCAGGCTCATTGTCATCTGGTAGCAGGACATCGTCTTGAATATCTATATAGGTATCTGTAAGCATGGTTTTATTGCTGGATTTCAGATGTTTCACACAAAACTGACCGAAGAGAACACCCACCTGGACAAGCAGGATACCGCCTATAATGCTTATTGCCAGGTACAAGAGGCCAGGAAACCAGTGCCCCTTCTGAAATTGTAGTACGTCGCCCAGAGCAAGACTACTAAAGGTTGTGTAGGCTCCGAGGAAGCCGACATTGATGAACAGGCGGCGTGTTGGTCCGATCAGAAATGTCGTATCCGCCAGTGTTGTGAAGAATGCGATCAGGAACGCGCCTGTAAGATTAATCAGCAGGATATCATAGGGCCAGCCATTGCCGAGGCGTGATTGGATGAGCATACTGAGGAGGGCACGTGCAATTGCGCCACAAAAACCACCGGCGAAGACTGCCAGGATGCGTCGACGTGCTGAAAGTGTGATCCCCATTTAGAGCACCTGCCCTAGCATGATGCCCAGGATCACCGCACAGAGGCCGAGTACGTAAGTGCCGCCGAGGTAAAGAGAACTGAGCGTGGTGTTGCCGCTGCGTCCGAGCTGCACTGTTTCCCAGTTCAGCGTACTAAATGTGGTGAATCCGCCCATAAAGCCGGTTGCCAGGATTGATTGTGTGGTGGATGCAAGGACTTTTTTTGTGGTGAGCGCAAATAGTAGCCCGATCAGGAAAGCTCCGCTGATGTTAATGATGAAGGTACCAAGGGGAAATGGTGATGGGATGCGTTCTGCCATGAAGCGACCAAACAGATAGCGAGCCACGGCCCCCAGTGCGCCCGCAAGGCCGATTGCTCCTAATAGGATCAAAGATATCATAAGGGAGAGAACCTTTCTTAAGAGTGTAAGGAGCACAAAAAAGCCCCTGATTGACATGCGTGTCATCAGGAGCTATTAGCGTCTATGCGGTTTCGCCTATCTGGTAAGGCAGGCGAGGTGAGCCCCATCACCAACATTTTTTGAGATATCTGTACTATATCACAGGCATCCAGGCGAATTCTAGTCACCATTCATCCCTATTGAAAAAGACATTTTTGCCGATAAAGAAGTGCAAGAATCTAGAAAAGTCTTCCGAGCCTGGTGGTAGAGATGCCAGCTTTGAAAATACTTAGCGGGAGGATCATATATGATCTCACAAACTCATGCTCAATTGGATGAACTGATACAATTACGGGTTGCCTATGAGGAACTGCTCCATGCCTATGAGCGTGAGGTGCAGTGTAGAGAGAAGTTGCAAAAAGAGTATAACGAGCTAAGTACTATGACGCGGCACCAGCAAAAGATGTTTGCGATGGTAAAGGAATTGTATGGGGAACAGGTGCAGGTGGCTACAATAGATCCTGTAACGAGCTTGCCTAATCATCGTACGGTGATGTGCAAAATTGATGAAGAATTGCAACAAAGCCAGCAATTGCAATGTGGATGTGCCATTTTATTTATAGATCTGGATCACTTCAAGAGCATCAATGATACCTATGGACATCGCGCAGGGGATGCCGTTTTGCAAGAGATCGCCCGGCGTCTGCGGATCAGTCTACGCCTGGAAGATTTCGTCGGGCGTTATGGTGGTGAAGAGTTTACAGTGGTGTTACACGATACGGGAATGGAAGTTGCTGTGCAGGTAGCGGAGCGATTACGTATGGAAGTTGCAGCATTGCCCTGTACCTGGGAAGCTGAGGAGACGCAAGAGATAGTGGAGATACCTGTGACTACCAGTATAGGTATCTCCATCTATCACGAGCATGGGGAGACGCGCGAAGCGCTGATCGAAGCCGCTGACAAGGCGATGTACAGGGCTAAACATAGTGGGCGCAATCGTGCGTGCCTGGCATGAAGAAGTTTCTCCGCTTAACTTTTCAGCCAGGTGCCTAGCGTCTGACGTAGAATAATATCGCGCAGGACTATATCCATGAGTCCACTGCGCAATTCGAAGGCGGCAGCCAGTTCACAGTCCTTCCAGGGAGCGGATATCTGGCTAATCGTTTCCTTCCACCGCTCAAATGATTTGCGGGGATGCAAGATTTTATCATCATGCTCACTAGCGACCACAGGTGCGTGAGGGTTACCTCCCCAATTGACGGTTTTGATAATTTCTGGACGAAACCAGAGGACGTAGCTTCCCTGAATTTTTGAGATGGGAAGAACTAGCAAGCCGCAGGCGACATCCTGATACTGTTCAGCCTCTGTATAGAGACCTGGTAAGGAGGTCGTGTGAAACATGCTTTCGTCGGTGTGTCCTTGCAGCCATACTATTATTTGCTTTACTTTGTCTTTTGGAGGTACATCTCCTAACGCTGCATAGCGGTCTTCAAAACATAACACCGCCCCTTGCGCATTTACCAGTTCCAGAATCTCTTGACCGTGTTTCATCAAACCATCAAAAGCATTATCCTCCTTTGTAATGGATTGCAGGAGCTGTGCCTGAAGGGTTTTGATCTTCATCTCATAGGTATGATCTTCATCATTTTCCTTCGCATAAAGCTGTGATGAGATGATGCGCCCAACTAGTTCGCATGAGGCGCGTATCTCGTAGGTAAGGTGCCTGGGGATACTGTGATGACAAACGATCATACCCCATAAGACATGCTCTTTCAGGAGAGAAATAGAGAGGGAAGCCCCAACTCCCATATTCTTAAGATACTCGATATGAATCGGCGATACGCTTCTTAGTGCGGCAAAGCTGAGGTCCAGGGGAGCATTGGTGAGTGGGTTGTTGGTTGGAACAATAGCGACTGGTTGGTAATTGACATCAGCGATCAAGCGCAACCAATTTTGCGTATAGAGTTCTCTGGCCTGACTGGGTATATCAGAAGCCGGAAAACGGAGATCCATGAACGTGTCCACACCCTCGCCTCGATCTTCGGCGATAACGATCCCATTCCAGTTCTGATCGAACTGATAGACCATCACGCGGTCAAATCCGGTCAACTTGCGGATCTCCTCAGCTGTGAATTGACAAAGAGCCGTTAAACTGCCAATTCGTTGTAGTCTTGTAATGATCAGCTGGAATGCATGATAAGATTCCCAGTACGAATAGCCCTGGGGAATTGAAAGAAGCTCCATTTCAAGAATGAGCAGAGAGTCAATGCGATGCACGCTTCCATCAAAAATCAGCTCTTTGCCTCGAACTGTGATATGTAGCTTGAGTGGGTTGATGAGTTGTAGTTCTGACAAGAGCAGGCCCTTTTTTAGTTGTTCAACCTGTGCCTGTCCAAGCAGTATTGTTAGTTCTTGCTGGAGTAATGCTTCAGGAGGAGTGTCAAGGAGGCTCATCGTGTTTGAGCTTATTTGCAGGATGGTTAAGTCTGGCTCCTGAAGTGCGATGAGGATGCCATGAGATTGAATAGAACCAGGTATTCGAATTGGCTCCCTTTCACAGTTGGCCAGATTAGTGGACTCTTGTACGGATGTAGTATTCATGCATGTTTCCTTTCTGATAAATGGAATGAAGAGAGAAAGATAATGAGCCACATCATGCTGTGTCCTCTTCAAACCACGCGTTGAACTTGACAAACGTCGAATGGGCAGCTTGTAGAATCTGGTTTTCAATCGCACTACTCGAGGCATAAGTAGCGAGTATATGGCAGAATGTATTCCACATGTTACTGGTTTCAGCGCCGTAACTACAAAAATAGGAACAGCCAGTTGTTTGATCTAGCCCCAATCTCTTTCTGATATGCCTGGATATAATTTGCCCACCCAATGTGGCTCCTTCAAGCACGTACATGCAGCCAAGCACCTGAGCAAAATCTGCCAGTTCGGGGAGTTCGGTACAGATGGGTAGAAATGACGGAGCGCCCAGTACATGGAGATCGTGTTCTAGTAATGGGATCTTTTTTCTATGCTCAAAATTGAGCGTAGAGAGAGGCCATTCTATTCTATTCGCAATAAGCGCTTCAAGTGGATGATAAAAACCCCACAGTTTTTGTAAAATACCTCTATACTCCTCAATTGAAAGATGAACGCGCAGAATGTCAAGGCTATTGCTTGCACGATCATGGTGTATGCGCGTACTTTGCTTCAGTTTATCTAGAATAAGAGGTCTCACATCAGTGCTCATTGCTTTCTCCATTCCCTTTGAAAAAGATCACAATAATAGTGTAACCCTGTTACCAAGAGATGCTGGCAAAGAGAAAGGAATGTTGGAAATGTGGGCTTTTTAGCCTACAGTGTTGGAGATCCACAACGATTTTTCAAAGAGCATAATCTGGCTCTGACGCCAGGATTTTGTGTAATGTACAATCATAAGAGTGAACCCATTTGAAATTGAAATAGACGAGATAGAGAAGGCCCCGTGAAGTTGCGGAGCCTCGGATAAGGACGAAGGAGCAGAAGATGCAGGCACTTCTTGGTATTGATCTGGGCACAACGGGCATAAAGGCGGCGCTTTTCGCAACGGATGATGGAAGTGTGTTGGCCGATGCATTCTGCGAGTATCCGCTGTATCATCCTCATCCTGGTTGGGCCGAACAAGATCCTGCCGAGTGGTGGCAGGCTACTCTGGCGGCCATTCGAGCATGTTTGAGCCGTGGCGAGGGACAGGGTGTGCAGCCAGCCGATGTGCAGGGGGTTGGCCTCTCCGGCCAGATGCATGGTGTGGTACTGCTCGATGAGCGGCAGCAGGTGTTGCGCCCATGTATTATCTGGGCAGATCAGCGTAGCGAGGAGCAGTGTCGTTGGATAACCGAAAGAGTTGGAGCCAGTCAACTCATCGAATATGTCAGCAATCCCGCCCTGACAGGCTTTTCTGCTCCCAAGCTGCTATGGGTGCGTGACAACGAGCCAGAGGTATTTGCCAGGGCGCGGACCATGCTTCTGCCCAAAGATTATATTCGCTATCGCCTCACGGGCGAGATGGCACAGGAGATCTCGGATGCCGCTGGAACCTGTTTGCTAGCTGTCAAACATGGCGTATGGTCCCAGGAAGGGCTCAAGGCGCTGGACCTGGACCCGGCGTTGTTGCCGCCTGTGGTGCCAGCGGATACTGCAAGTGGCAGAATCACTGCTGAGGTTGCGTCATTGACGGGCTTAGCGACGGGGACGCCTGTTGCGGGTGGAGGTGCGGACAATGCATGTGGCGCGGTTGGGAATGGCGTTGTTGCGCCCGGCCTGGCCCTCGTTTCGATCGGCACGAGTGGCATTGTGCTGGCCCATTCTGAGAAGCCGCAGGTCGATACTTCTGGTCCGATCCCACGTGTCCATACATTTAATCACGCCGTTCCGCACACATGGTACCTTATGGGGGTGACGCAGGGAGCTGGTCTCTCGCTGCGCTGGGTACGCGATAATATCGGCCTGCCCGAACGTGCGTTGGAACGCTGGACTGGTATAGATGCCTATGAAATTCTTGCCCGTGAGGCCGAGGGTGTGCCAGCGGGCAGTGACGGCCTGATATTTCTGCCCTATATGCAGGGTGAGCGTACGCCGCACCTGGACCCCTATGCACGTGGAGGATGGATTGGCCTCACCGCAAGTCATGATCGTCGGCACCTTGTGCGTTCAGTGCTAGAGGGTGTTGCCTTCAGTTTAAAAGATTGCCTGTCCATCATCCGCGCCCAGGGATTACAGATTGACCAGATGCGAGCGACCGGCGGCGGCGCCAAAAGTCCACTCTGGCAGCAGATCATTGCCGATGTCCTGGACACTGAACTGGTACTGACTAATGCAAGCGAGGGACCAGCGTTTGGTGCTGCCTTATTGGCAGGTGTTGCCAGTGGAGTGTATCGTTCAGTGGCAGAAGCCTGTGCACAAACGGTACATGTCACGCAACGTACAGCACCACGCCCTGAGGTTGCAGCATCCTATGCCCAGGCGTATGAAACGTATCAGGCGCTCTATCCGGCGTTGAAGCCCATCATAAGCAAAAAATAGTTCAATGCACCCAAAACGTAAGAACCAGGTTATGTAATTGAAAAATGTGATGTGGATATCGGTACAATGGACCGGAGTATCCAGGCTAGGGAAGCCATTTATAATTCCGTGGGATGCCATCACGCTCCACCAGCGCCGTCGTCGGCCACGGAATTATAAGTGGCTTCCCTACCGTGATAATATGTTCCTACAATCCAGGTATCCGAATTTAAAATTTTCAAGAGCATAATATGATTTATACACTATTGGCTGCACAACGAATGGAAAGAGCAGAAGAGTTCATATCATGCAAAACGATAAAAGAAGACGCTCGCATAACCTGCCCTCCGTACTCGTTATTCATATAGTCTATAAATGCCTGAGCCAGCCCAGTGGCGGGTCCTTTCGTATACATGTGCTCAATAGTCCAGAATTTATAGGTATTGTTGACAACGGTGAAGGGTGAGGCCGGGATGCCATCAATTGTAACTGGTGTCAATGATTGCAGATGCGTATAGACATCGTACAGGTCGGCATAGCCGATTGCGCCCGGCGTTGTACGCACATTTTCGATCATGCTCAGTGTATCGAGGATGGGTGAGGATTGGATGACCAGTTCAGCACCATTAAGAATATAGGTATCGAAGGTGGAACGCGTTCCCGATCCCGATCCACGACTCAAGGGCTGAATTGTCAGATTCAGACCGCCCAGCTGGTGCCAGTTTGTGTATCTTCCCGCGTAGATCCCCTTAATCTGATCACTCGTCAGGTTCGTTACCTGCACGCCGCTATTGACGATAACCACGAAAACAGAGGCGGCGATCTGGTGATCTACCAGATCGCTTTTATCTGATGGCGCATAGGTATCGGATGTGCCTATTGTGATGCTGCCATCTTCAGCGCTATCGAGTCCTTCTTCACTTTTGGTGATAGCGTTCTGTTTCGTGCTGGTGAGAACATTAATCGTGGCACCGGGACACCATTGATGATAGCTCTCCGCTTCTTTGTTCATGAGCGTCTGCAATGCGGTTGAACCACCAAGTTTGATGGTGCCAGAGACGCATCTCGGATGACCTGTGGTGAGAGCCGGGGGGGTGATTGCGCATCCCTGGTGTGAGAGCTGTGAGATAACGATGCCTATGAGGAGGAGAGCGACAAGCGTTGCTTCCCAGACGAGCATCGTTTTAATCGGCCTGATTTTGGGGCGCGTGTAGCGATAGACGAGCATGACGCGTGGAATCGTTGTCCCCAACAAGATCAGGAGAGTAAGGATGAAAATGATAGTGAAGGGAAACATCGCGTGGGACCTCCTGCGGGTTATTCGGCAACGACGCTGCGTACCTGGACGGTTTTATCATCGCTTGCCGATGCCAGGTAGCGTCCGTTGGGCGACCATGCAACAGCGCGTATACAGTCCTTATGCTGGTTATTGGTAATAATATTGTCGGCGGTGGCGGCGTCCCAGACATGGACATTCTTCTCACTTGCCGATGCTATGCGCCCTGCCGTGTGGCGAACGAGCCAGGCTCAGGACTGGGCGCGAATGATCCTTATAGGTGAGACCATGATCTCCGGTGGCGGCGTCCCAGATGTGCACCGTTTTATCGTTGCCAGCCGAAGCAATCCACATGGGATCGGACCATTCCTGAGCAGCGCTTTTGTCGATCATCGCATCATCATCATTGTTGGTGGGGAGATCGGGTAGCCATGCGACGGCGTTGATGCGGCGCGAATGCCTCTTATATGTGAAGAGGCGTTTCCCGCTGGTCCCTTCCCATTCCCATACGTGCACAGTGCGATCGGCACTGGCGGAGGCAATATACTTACTATCAGGCGACCAGGTGACATCACAGACCCAATTGGTATGGTTGTGATAGGTGAAACTGCTGATTTGCAGCGGCATTGTGGGAGGTCGTGCCGCAGCGAGAAACATCGATCTAGAGGGGGCCAGTCCCAATCCCGCAAGCCTATCCAACGCTTCGGCGCGAATGGTGAGCCAGGAGGGATCTTTAGGGAGCAGCCCCAACGCCTCACTGGCATGCTGGAGAACTTCTTGCCAGCGTTCTAAAAAAGAAAGAACCTCCACATGCTCGTTCAATAGTTTCAGGCGAGCCTCGCTATCGCTGACAAGGGCAAGGGCCGAATTGAGGGCGTTATCCGCATGTTCATAGTCGTGCAAGCGCAGATAGGCGATGCCTTGTAGCGAATAGATATCATGGGTGACAGCACCGGGAACTTGCTGAATCAGTAGGCCCGCTTTTTGAATAACATCCGACCAGTTGCCACGTGCGAATGATGCTTGAATTTGCGGTATCGTCTGCTGAACCAGCTCCTCGGCGGCATCGTCTGGTTTGCCCAGAGCGCCCTTCGTCTCCATACCAACGGGCAATTCTAGCGCGATGAGCAACTCATTGAAGGCTTCCTCATATCCTTTGGGCGTAACAAATGAGATGACATGACGCAGGGCCAGGTCATCGGGCACAGGGCAGGGGCGATAGAGAATAGGAATGATGCGCTTGCCATCGGCATTTTTGTGGTGCCAGGCGAGATCAATTTCGTCGATAACCCAGGGTGAAGCAAGGGCATCGGGCGAGAGGATAACCATGAAGACGGAGCGCGCTCTCAGTTCCTCTTTAATTCTGGTCCACCAGTTATCGCCGCCATGCAGGCCCCCTTTGGCGTCATACCAGACCGCATTCTCATCACCTAATGCTTGTCGCAAATCTTGCACGAGAGTAAGGCCAAAACCGTTATCCTTATGACTATGGCTAATGAAGATGCGAGGAGCTGTTTGTAATGAGGTCGTCATAAAATTCCTCTTCCATATTTGATTGTATCCCCAGTTTATCTAATGAATTTTTATTCTATAGTTGAGCTGGGGCATATTCGAGTGGATAACTTTTATGATCAATAGCAGGGAAGAAATCTTTCTCTGCTTTTGGGTCTGCTGAAAGCTTGTATATCTTTCGTACATCAAGAAATGACAAGATGTCTGTAAAAAAGTGTAAAGAGGTAGGAACTGCCATGTTTTTATAAATCTCCTGACTATGAGCATGTTATGAAAACAGCAAGCCTTCGAAAGGGTATAGAGAGAGGATACATGAAAAAGCTTTTGAGGGGGAGTGTCATATGACCTATGTTTTTAAGTTGCATTTCCACTATAAGTAGAGGATATCATAGAAGAAAAACTGATTGTGGAGAGGCAGGACCCTTCTATTTTACGATGGTTCGATAATAATCGCACATATCCGTCAATACACACTTCCCACAGCGTGGGTGCTCATACACGCACACCCTTTGCCCATGTCGCAACAATGCCTTGTGAAAATCATAGATCGCTCGCGCATCATTGGGCAGCAATGCCTGTAGCAGGGCATGGGCGTTGTCCGCTGTTACCTTCTTGCCAATCAGTCCTAAGCGACCGCTGACACGGTGAACATGCACGTCAACTGGCAAAAGAGGGAGCTGACAGCTAAATAAGAGCACGCATGCAGTCGTTTTAGGGCCAACCCCTTCGAAGCGATTCAGCCACGCCGCCGCCTCCGCAACAGGTAGTTCGCACAGGAAGTTGAGATTGAGATCGCCACGTTCCTCTGTGATCTGACGCATAATTGCCTGGATGCGCGGTGCCTTCACTTCTGGCCAGTTGACATTGGCAATAGCCTTCTCTACCTCAGAGGTCGGGGCATCACGTACACCCTCCCAGGAGCCAAACTGTTTCAAGAGATTTCCCCATGCAGCCGCCGTCTGCTCGTCACGTGTGCGGTGCGATAAGAGGATATCGACCAGCATACTCATGGGATCTTTTTGAGACCATGCGGATGCCCCGTACAGTTCTGTCAAACGGCGTGTCACCTCCAGCGCTTTTTGCATGAGTACATCTATATCAGGCGTGGGATATCCATAATCGGCTGTATTCCGTCGAGCTACCACTACGTTTCTCCTTTTTCTATTGTCTTCTATTATAGATCACGTAGCAGGGCAGAAAAATGATGCGATACCTTCCCCAATAGAACCCTTAAATCCAGCGCCTCACTTTTTCTTTGTACGCTACATACTGGCTTCCAAATTTCCGCTCCAGATACGCCTCCTCACGCTCGATTACTCCGCGCGTCATCACAAAAAACACTCCAGGTAGAAAGAGAATAGGCCAGAGCGTGTTCGCCAGCAGCGCAATACCTGTGTAGAGAGCGGTCATGCTCAGGTAGATTGGATTGCGTGTGAAGCGATAGGGTCCCTGTACCAGTAATGCA
>JACDAE010000035.1 GCA_013695595.1 Ktedonobacteraceae bacterium
GAAGGAGTATAACAATGAATCTATTTAAGATCATGCCCATTTTTATAATCATCCTCATTGCTATCATTGCAGGGTATCGAATCACCCAGATGCTCAGCGGATCAGCACCCAGGAGAACCAAAATAATGATAGTGATTGGTACGGTGGTCGGCATCCTTATCGCTATCGTCTGGGGAGGGCTCCAAATATTCATATAATCCTTTAATACCGGAATGTCTTATCCCATCGCACATGGGAGGAAAGAAAAATCGGTGCAGGATATCATACAAGCAAGGACGATCGTACTCAATCTCTTCTGTCTCGTCCTTGCTCTCCTGGGATTATCTCTCTTCTTGAGAGGATTAAGCCAGCTTTTCAGTCACCCCGAAAAGTATGTACTACCGCTCTTTTCGGGGCTGCTGCTTTTCAACATAGGTGGGATGATATTTATTCTGAATCAACTTTACTGATCGCATATCATTCCACCATAGAGGAGACATCTATGTCCATTCGCTCTCCCTTGCATATCCATCATCGTCGTGAAGGAAGCTATTCCATACGCTGCATCAGACCCTGCTGCCAGGCCAGCACTGCTGCCTGCGTACGATCCATCACCTGCAATTTACTTAAAATATTGCTCACATGAACCTTCACGGTTTTTTCGCTAATGGTAAGTTGTTGCCCAATCTCACTATTTGAGCGACCGACCGCGACATGTCGTAAAACTTCCAATTCACGTTCACTCAGCTCAGCAAACAGATTGGGCGTGTTATCCTGATCGCCGCGCCAATCACGCACCAAACGAGAGGCGACACGTGAGTTCAGGACCGTCTCACCCCTCATGGCTTTGCGGATAACGTCCGCCAGTTCACCGGGCTTGATATCTTTCAAGATATACGAAAGCGCACCAACCCTCAGCGCGGGAAAGATATATTCATCGTTATGATGCGAGGTGAGCACAATAACGTGTGAGAGCGGAGAGATCAATTTTATGCGACGCGTTGCTTCAATCCCACCTATTCCTGGCATCGACAAATCCATCAGCACAACATCTGGATGGAGATCAGCAACCATATCGACAGCCTCTTCTCCTGAATCTGCCTCTCCAACCGTCTGAAAATCAGGCTGTATTTCGAGAAAAGCACGCACCCCCTGCCGCACTAATGCATGGTCATCCACTACCAAAATCGTAATGTGTTCTGGCATCAAGCTTTTTCCTTTTCCTCGTCTCTGGTATCCAGCAGGTACACTGTTTGTATCGTCGTACCATGACCTGGTGAACTTTCAACGTTCATCTGACCATTCACCGCCTCTATACGCTCCTGCATTGAGAGTAAACCAACACTCTTGCCTCGCTCAGCATCAACAGTAAAGCCCTGTCCATTATCAACAATCGTCATCACAAGTTGCTTTTGCGTACAACTCAATGACACCTGAGCATGGGTTGCCTCGCTATGACGCGCAACATTTGAGAGAGCTTCCTGCGCGATGCGATAATAGGTATCCTCTATCAGTGGCGGAATGCCCTGTATCATCTCGATCTGAATGGTGAGTTGGATATTTCTTTGCTGAGCCCAACCCTTCGCATATTCCTGAAGAGCCAGCGCCAGTCCTTTGCTGTCAAGGGCCACAGGGCGCATCGCGTGGATCATCGTCGTCAATTCCTGTTGGGTTTGCTGCACCTGTTGCTCTATCAGTTCCAGGCGTTTTTTAGCGGCATCTGCATTGATATCTACCAATTCTTTCGCCGTCGATATTTGCAAAGAGAGAGCAAAGACCTGCTGCTTTACACTATCGTGCAACTCACGCGCCAGACGATTGCGTTCCTCTAACGTTGCTAGTTGCTGCTGTGTCTGAAAAAACTGCTGTAATTGTCCAGCCATGCCATTGAGTTGCAGCGACATCTGACTTATTTCATCAGAACTCGTATCTTTAATTGCCGCTGTAAAATTCCCCTGGCTCCATTGATTGATAACCTCGCTAAGTCGGCTGAAACGACTGGTGAATCCGCGTGCGGTAAAAAAGCCAAAAACGGTACTTATTATGCCGAACAAGACAGAGAAAATAAGAGCGACAACAAGCGCATCAATGAATGCTGCTAATCCAAAGTTCCCCAGCCCGGCCAATTGAGGATGATCTGCTTTCCAGACCAGTGCTCCGACGATACTGGCATCCTTCGCACGAATAGGCTCAATATCCACAAAGCCCTCATTCACCTTGACGCTCGTGTTTGTGACTTTTCCTCCTGCCAGGGTTGCCTGTAACAGGGCATTGGCAGAGGCAGGCAGATGGGTAGCAAGTGTTTCACCAATACGCACAGATTCATCGCCCTGGGAAGCTTCCACCCTTCCTTGCTGATCAACTGCCACCAGAAAGCCATGGTTGCCCAGAGACGTTGGGGATTGGAACGACTGCAATAAAATTTGCATACTCTGGCGGTCAAACTGGCGGTTCGGTACATACAAGGTCGCGTTTACAGCGAGTTGGTGGAACTGATACTCATACCCAAGAGATGAGTTAAAGATAGTGTTCATTACCCACAAGCTGAATGCCGCCAGGGAGAACATGACCACCAGAAATGTTGCAATGGTGATGAGCGTATAGGATAACGTAAGCTTCCACGTAAATTTTCTCCATGAGCGGTGCCTGCGCATCCCTGGCTTCATCATAAGTCCTCTCAATCTATACCCTCATCGCCAGCAACGATGTGCTGTCAATTTTTTCTGTGTGATGTGCCCAATACAACACCGATGCTCTATCCTACTACATCGAACGGATTAGTGGCAATACAACCTGTGCCTGGAAACCTGGTTGTAGAGATTGTATTTACTCTCTTATGGGTCTTGTTACCTTTATATGTGCTGGACTGGTGGCATACATCCGGTTTTCAGACGGTGCTCACATGGCCTTTGTACATTCGTGGGTACAGAGGTCTTTTTCTCGGCCTCTTCCTCCTTCTGGGTCTCTTTCCTTTGCTTCTCCTGACATTTTCAAGCACTATTCATCGAACGGCCTCCACTACTATTCTACTAATTACCCTACTTAGCCTTTTTGTGGGTATTGCTGAAGAAGGCTTGTTTCGTGGCCTGATACTGAATATTTTACTTATAGCGTCAAACCCTATTCCAGCTCCCTGTATGTTCAGGCTTTAGCACAAAAAGGCATTTCCTCTTTTTGCCCACGCGCTATATCTTATTTTAATCATGACGAAGTGAAACTGATGCTCGCCTGCTTCGCTTATATCCTCGCTTTCGAGAAGGAACCGGCTGAAGATGATGATGAGGATACCTTTACTCCTTATCTTGATGAATGTCGTAGCCTGCTCAAAAAGGCGCGGATCTTGCACAGCCATTTGCAGACAATGCTCTTTCACATGCGCGAAGAAATTACACAACAGGAGCAGGAGATAGAGACGCAAGGTGTCCTGGATTATTTCTACCGCCTGGTGACCGTCAACCCTTTCCTCACCACTTTTAAAGGGACTGGTGGCATGGTTCTGCCTCCGCATCATCTGGAAGCGGTATCTAATCTTCTGCAAACCTTTCAGCGCTATTATCATCATACGAGTGTGACACACCAGAAGCGGAGAAAGATCGCACACGACTTTTTTCAAGAATTTCTCCCTTTGCTCTACCGCAATGACTGGAATTCTGAGGAAGCATCTGCACAGGCTTTTCCCAAAGGCCATGTCCCTATTCTTACCATTCATCAAGCCAAAGGGCTGGAATTTCCAGTTGTTGTCGTCGGTCGCCTGGATAAAAGCTTTGTCTTCTCTGAGAACCAAAAATATCAGGCCTTGCAAGAGTTCGCTCTCCGCAAGCCCTTTGAGCCTGCTGCTCGTATCTCAAATTTCGATCTGCATCGCCTCTACTATGTAGCCTTTTCACGTGCGAAAAACCTTCTTGTATTAATGGCGGTGCGAAACCCATGGAAGCATATTGCATCGCTCTGGCAGCAACTTCCTTCCTGGTCACCTGCGGCTCTCAAAAATATGCCTACGTCCGAGGCATGGCAAAAACCCTCTCTTCCAAGACCTCGCTATGGATTGACCAATGATCTTCAACTCTATATGACCTGCCCGCGCCAATTCCAATTTTTTCGTACCTACAACTTTATACCGGGTCACAATGACGCATACTTTTCGGGCCAGCTTGTCCATCATACACTGGAACATATTCACCGGATGGCACGCGATAGAAAGCTTGCTGAGCTGAATGATGAAGCTCTCTCGAAGATTTTTGAGCGAAAATTCCAGGCATTGACCCAGACATATCTCTCGTCTATCGATAGCGAACAAAAAGCACAGGCCTGGCAACAGATCCAGCGTTATCTCCAACAAAACTGGGTCACACTGGATCGCGTCGAAGCTGCCGAATTACCCGTTCAAGTTGATACACCGAAGTATGTTCTGACAGGTACAATCGATCTTCTAGTCAAAACGCCTGCTGGCTTTGACCTCATCGACTTCAAGACCCTCCCCAGGCCGAAACAAGACACGCCATTTCTTGAACGCTATGAGCAACAATTGCACTTCTATGCCCACGCCCTGGAGCAATCAAGAGGCCAGAGAGATTGTTTCTGTATTGGACCGCTGAAGAACACCAGGAAAATGCGCTGATGGAGATACCGTATCAGGTTGACAAGATGAAAAAGATAAGCGCCAACCTTGAAAGTGTTGCTGAGGATATTGAAAAGAAGCATTTCCACGTAAATAAACCGCCAGCAGTGGAAATCTGTCGGCGTTGTGATATACGTCACCTTTGTCAGCAGGATAGAGTGATAGAAATATAAATCTCTCCCTTTATTCTTCTTGTGTGCTCTCCTCACGCATCAACGCTCGATTCTTGCGTGCCTTCTGCAGTACAGAAAGCCAGTGAGGGTCCTGCACCGGGAGATGTGGTTCCCCTTTCAATTGCTCAATGGCCTTTTCGATCCAGTTGAGTTCGGCCTCCATCCTTGTCTGAATATACGTCAGGACCAGTTCAGTGTACTCATCCACAAATGATTTGCCATTGCTTTGCCAGTCACGAATATAATTGAGAAGGTCATTAGACTCCGTGCGACGTACCTGTAAATGCGTAATAAGCTTCTCTCGCTCCTCTCCGGCTGTCCCCCAGAAAAGCATTTTGAGCAAAAGATCGTCGCGCATCGGAATAGGATATGCGGGCCGTTGCTCCAACCAATCAGAAAGCTCCTCCCAGCCCTGTGCCGTTAACTCATACACTTTTTTACGACGGCCATTTTCATCTGCCTGTACCGCCGCAACCAATCCATCTTGTTCCATTTGTTTCAAGTGTGGATAAATACTTCCGAAGCTCAATGCAGATAGCATCCCTGCACCACCCTGCTCAAACTCCATCTTCATATCATAGCCAGAACAAGGATTTAAGCTAATAAGACCAAGCACAATATGATCAATAGACATACAATTATATCCTTAAAAAGGTTTTTACAGAGATCAAAACTCTTCAGCCCCCACATAAAATAGGCAAAAACTATTGGCCTGAGCCTCCAATGTATCGCATTGATATATTATTGCGTTCTTTTTGTGAAGTCAAGAAACCTGTCCCATATACCCAGATTGTCACGCACCTCTAACCAACTTAGATATTTCATTGTTATTGGAGTAATGATATACTCTAATTGAAAAGTCGTTCGGATAGTAGCGCATGGACCGGGCCAGGAAAGGGTGCACCGGTTGACGAGGTGGAGGCCGTTCGGATTATCAGCGGGGAGCCTCCAGGGTTGATCACGATCCTGTGAAAAGAACGTGCAAAACTGGTCAGCAATGATTAGCATAAAACGCTCTTAGTGATGTAGTCGCAATATTGCACTGGAATGCAGCCAGCAACACATCTGTGTGGACTTATAAATTATACCTCCACAGCAGGATGGTAATTTTTAAGGTAGGGCCACATTTGTAGCTTTCTTACATTTATGGCACTTTCACATGTTTGATGCTCGCCATAAGTGTGGCATCTGTGTTGCCGTCGGCAGAAGAGCATTCCATTTGTCTCTACATCATAAAGAAGGGTAACTCTACCACTATGTGCGGTATCATTGGCTACGTCGGCCCACAGGGCACAGACGTCACTTCTATATTGCTTGATGGTCTGGGCAAACTTGAATATCGCGGATATGACTCCGCTGGCATCGCAGTCCTTACCTCGACTGGTCACCTTGAACTCCATCGCCGTGCAGGCAAGATTGCTAATCTGGTTGCAACCATCGCAGATGGTGCATATCCACATCCCGGCCCCCTCGGCATTGGTCATACACGTTGGGCCACCCATGGACGGCCTAACGATGAAAACGCGCATCCCCATCCCGATTGTACTGGTCTCCTGACCGTCGTGCACAATGGTATCATCGAAAATTATGCCGAATTACGTCAAGAAATGGAAGATATAGGGCATATCTTTCGCTCCGAAACCGATACTGAAGTACTTGCGCACCTCATTGAGCATACCTACTTCGGCGAAGCGCAGCATGATCTTACGCTGGCCGTACGCATGGCACTGAAACGCGTCACGGGCTCTTATGCAATTGCGGTTGTCAGTGGCGAACACCCCGATGAACTGGTTGGTGCACGCTTGAATGGCCCGCTCATTGTCGGCCTTGGCGAGCACGAGCAATTCCTGGCTTCAGATATTCCAGCGATTCTCAAACACACACGCCAGATCATTATTCTAGACGAGGGCGAAATTGCTACCTTACGGCCAGATAGCGTCTCTATCATCACCCTGGATGGCACGCGCGTGGAGCGCGACCCTATTCTGATAGATTGGGATGCCGAAGCCGCTGAAAAAAATGGCTATCCGCACTTTGTCCTGAAAGAAATCTTCGAGCAACCGGAAGCACTCCGGCGTTCACTCTTAGGTCGTGTCTCTAATGGTCATCTCTACTTGCCAGAACTCGCGCAGATGCAACAGAATGGCCTGCTTGACAATATACAGCGTATTGTTATCGTTGCCTGTGGAACTTCCTATCACACAGGCATGATCGCTAAATACGTCATTGATCAATGGGCACGCATCCCGGTCGAAGCCATCACTGCAGCCGAGTTTCGCTACAGTGATCCTATTCTAGATTCAGGGACGCTTTGTATTGCGATCACCCAATCAGGTGAGACTGCCGATACACTGGTTGGTATCCGCCAGGCACGCGAACGTGGTGCGCCAGTCATTGCCATCACCAATGTTGTCTCCAGCGCCATCACCCGTCTCTCTGATGCGGTTCTCTACCTGCAAGCTGGACCAGAGATTGGTGTTGTTGCTACAAAAACCTTCGTCTCTTCGGTCAACGTTCTCTATATGCTCGGCCTCTACCTTGGTCGAATGCGTGGACGTATCAAAGTTGACCAACTCCAGGAAATGCTTGCCGCATTGGAACGCTTGCCCAACCAGATACAACATATCCTCGATAGAGCATCCGGACCCCATGATACGATTGAGAAACTTGCGCAAGAATTCTCAAAGGTTAGTAGCATTATGTTCATTGGGCGCGGCGTCGGTTTTCCTACAGCTCTGGAGGGTGCACTTAAGCTCAAAGAAATCTCCTATATTCATGCCGAAGGCTTCCCGGCAGGTGAGCTTAAGCACGGTTCCATCGCCCTGCTTGATTCAGAAACACCGTTGATTGGTATTGCCACATCTTCCCATGTCTACGAGAAGGTCGTGAGCAATATTCAGGAAGTGCGAGCACGTGATGCACGCGTCCTGGTCGTTGCCACCGAGGGAGACGAAAAGATTCGCAAGCACGCCGACGACATCTTCTATGTGCCAGACACGCTTGAGGCATTTAGTCCTCTGCTGGCAACCATCCCATTGCAATTGTTTGCCTACCATGTCGCTGTTGCACGGGGATGTAATGTCGATCAACCTCGCAATCTGGCGAAATCGGTGACGGTCGAATAAGCCATAGAACAGCAATGATTGAACTTGTGTATGGCTAAAATAAAGCCTTACATCGCTATATCGGATTCAATACAGGTAGCTACTAAGGAGAATAATAGTAGTAGCTACCTGTATTTATGATACCGTTGGGAAACTCCAAGCCGCGTAG
>JACDAE010000096.1 GCA_013695595.1 Ktedonobacteraceae bacterium
CTCATCGTCGTCCTGAATCGAATAGAACACGACTGGTGTACGTGGCCGTTCGCGCCTGATCGCGACCGCCGCACTGACGCCACTCAGAGCGGTGCGACCAGTCTGTGGGTCCTGTAACTGCACATCCATCAATATAACATCCATATCAAGTTCCAGGGCACGTGCAATAGCATCCTGGCCGGTGGCAGCTTCGCCCACGACGTGAATGGCCCCGGTCGCTTCTAATCCCTCGTGCAGGGCTTTACGTAACGGGTTATGGTCATCGACGAGCAGCAATTTTATGGTTGACATAGTGATGATACCTTTTTTAAGAGAAAGTATACCCTGTTATTCAACGTATGGGGAGTTTGCGCGACCACAAAAAAGAGCACACAGAGCATAAAGATGATGGTGGGCGGTGGGGATTATAAATGGTACCCCAATCCCGATGATGTAAGGGTGCCATTTATAATCCCGTGTTGAACACAAACAAGCCTAATATCCGGTATCCGCTTCGAATGCCGACGCAATGACGCTGTATCCTATATCTTTTGGATGAATATCCTTAAAGATGGTGCACATCCAGGTGTATGCGCAGACATGCGGTTGTGACGGACCACCGAAGGCCGCGAAAACATCGATCAGTGAACCGTACCCGCTTATGTCGGCGGCGAGATGGCTATCGAGCATCTGCAGATAGACACCCGTGTTAGGGCAGATGTTCTGATAGGCGTTGTAGTAATTCGACAATAGGAGATCACCGGTTATCTGTCCATTGACGGTCAGAGCAGCTCGTAATGCAGGCAAGATTGTTTGCGTGAGGTTCACATCAACGGTCGCAAGATCAGCGTTGAATTTGTTTACGTCAACCGAACATGTCTTTGTATTGATATCAGGTAAAACGTCGTTGGCACCGATATCAAGGGTAACAGGACTGACTTGCCCTGCATGGCGATGTAGATAGCTAATGGCCGCATTGAGCTGTGACCCAAGGTATGGATATTTACGTAAGATGGGCACAGGACATTTGCCATTGAGGAAGGTGATGCTTGTTTCACCCGGACAGCCCATATTTGCGTCGTAACTGACGCCGTGTGTCTTCAAGTCAACAAAGAAATCGTTGACGTATCCATCATCATAATTAAGGTCGGGCTGATAGCCAAAGGCGAGCGAGTCTCCTAATGCAAGATAGTACTTTTTAGGGCCGGACAGGGAAGATGTGTGTGGAGAGGCGAATGCTACGGATCCAATGGTAAGGAATAATGTGAACGAAATAAGAAGCGGCATAAGCAGACGTTTGCACCAGTGCAAAGAAGGGGCATCAAAGCCAGTTGCGAGCATGTGCAGTTCTCCTCCATGAGTACAACCTGACTAGCGAAGGACGTTGCTAAACTGTACGTGTGCTACAAGAATTGGGGAAGAAGAGGTTGGCACCTGTATAAAGTATAATCAACTATTGGGTAGAAGGCAAGGCATCATCGTTGGTGAGTTCATGAAAACGGCGAATTTCTACAAGAGGGAACGTTTCTGGGCAGGAATCGATTTACGGGAATGTGCGTCCCATTCAATAATGGATTTGCCAGGAAAAAGGGAACTGAGCTATAGCGTTATCTGGCAAACTATGCTAAGATTTTAGCACTCATCGGATGAGAGTTTGATTGCTGTAGGGACGAGTTTATAACAAGGAGAGATTTGTTTGACGACACACGAGAAACGATATGTTATCATTGGCAATGGCGTAGCAGGCACGACAGCGGCAGAAACGTTGCGCAAAAACGATCCGAATTGCAGTATTCATTTGTTTACAAATGAACCCTATCCACTGTACAATCGTGTCTCGCTGCCACGTTTTTTACAGGGCGTGATCGTCGAACAAAAAGTGATGATTCGCGATTTAGCGTGGCATGAGCAGAGAAATATTCAATTAGTGAGGGAGACAATGGTCACAGAGATCCATACGGACGAGCGTGTGATCGTGACCGATAAAGGGGAGCATTTTCCGTACGATTCGTTGTTAATTGCAACCGGCGGTTGGGCGAATCCACTACGGGTGCCAGGGGCCGATGATGTAAAACATATTTACAATTTTGTGACGCTCGACGACACAAAAAGCATTATTGAGCGTATGGCAGAGTCGCGTACCGCGGTGGCGTATGGTGGCAGTTTTATTTCTTACGAACTTTGTGATGGTTTTGCGGTACGGAAATTGGATACCACCTGGCTTATGCGTGGCCCCTACTGGCTGCGTAGCGCGTTAGATCCCGATGGAGGCGAGGTTGTTGACAATATTGCGAAGAAGTTTGGGGTTGATATCATTCATGGGGATGAGATTGCAGAGGTCGTCCCTAAAAATGGCGTGCCCAGTTATGTGAAGACCAGACAGGGACGCGAGATCCAGGCGGATATGATTGGTATTGGTCTGGGTATTACACTCAACACGCATCTGGTCGCCAACACTCCGATCGAGGTACGTAATGGGATCGTCGTCAATGAATACCTGGAGAGCAATGTTGCAGGGGTCTATGCGGCGGGCGATGTGGCCGAGTTTTTTGATGCTGCGATTGATCGTCATCATACCATGGGAACGTGGGATAATGCGCTCTCCCATGGGCGTCTGGTGGGTACCAACATGGCCGGTGGGCGTCAGGCATATCTCGACGTGCCAACCTACACCAGTCCACTGTTTGACGTAAATATTGCCGTTGTGGGAACCGCCGAATCTGGGAACCCCGAACTCACGACATTGGCGCGGCGTGAACCTGGCGAGAAGGGCAATGAAAATTACCGCAAGCTCTTCTTCCGCGATAATAAACTCGTCGGCGTTCTAATGATTGGTAGCCCTAAGGGACGCAAAAAACTTGTTGAGATTGTCAAAAATCAGCAAGTTCACGAAACCGCTCCGGAGCGCGAAGCATTGTTATTGGTGAAATAATTGTGGTAACACGGTAGGGATCCGCGATTGCATCGCGTCCCTATCATTTTTATATAGGCACATTTAACTATTATTTCTCATGTAGAAGCAATTACTTGATTAAATGCCCCTTTTTAGGATAGTGTATGTATGAATGTAAGCTCTGGTGAGCTAGTACTGGAGATATTTTATGGCTATACAATGTAAGTATTGTGGGACAGATTTACCAAAAGAAGATGCTCGTTTTTGTAATAACTGTGGAATGCTCGTTCCTTCTCATCCTTTCAGCCATCAATCATTATCTGCATCAAAAAGTAGTTCCAACGTCCCTTTATCATCTTCTTCTGATGAGCCGCAAGAAAGACACAGGCGAGTTTTGCACGAACAGGTCGCCGAATTGTCTCCTGCGCGCGCAAAACCAGAGTATAAGAGACAAGATGAGTGTGTGCAAAAAATTGAGTCCGTAGAACCAGAACCAGTTGCGCCTGAAAGTTTGCCAGCTAATTCTTTGTCGCCAGTGGAAGATGTACCAGCGGAAAAGCTACCAGACACTCCCCAGCCGGTCATTGAGAATGATGGAGTACCAGAGAGGGTGGAGAAAGCCTCTAAGCAGCTATCACCCTCTCTTGCCCCATCCAGACAAGCAGGTGTAAAGCGGAGAATGCGCGGACCTGCTCAGTCGTCTGCATCAACACCATGGCCCGCACCAGTTACGCATGTATCAGTCAAAGAGCCATCCGTACCTGCGCCCAAACCGAATGGGCATGATGAGATGTCTTCTGTATCGACATTTGCCAATGATGACGCGATACCTGGACATGAAAATCGTGCGCAGGAAGATGAAAAGACCCATGAACAGGCAGGTGAAGAAGAGATAGCTATTGATGATCTACCAACGCGGGCGCTTACTGTACCTACTGAAGATGCGCTGGAGCAAGCAGAGGATGTGCCTGTCGAAGATCTCCCAACGCGTTCAATCCCTGTCCTCGCCGAAAAGCCACCGCGTGTGCAGGAGCAACGTGTTGAAAAGGTGTCGTCCAATCCATTTTTAGCTGTACCTGCAACCCAATCTGAGGCCCAGAAGCAAACTGTAGAGGATCGGCGCATGCGTGCACAATCAGCGCCTTCCGTGCCTGAGAATTTCCCTGTGCCGACAGCTTTGCAGGCTCAGGCATCTCCCCATGTTGTTTCATCTGATTATCAGGTTGATCGTGTAGTCACACCGCCTCCTGCACGCCGTTCGCGCCGACGCTGGCCTATTATCATTGTTGCCTTGCTCATTATTTTGATACTCGGTGGAGCAGGTACGTTGGGAGCTATGATGGTGCTTTCTCAGCAATCCAGCAATGATCCGGTTATTCAAGCGCAGGTAGGTTTCAGCGATCCACAATTGGGCCTCTCATTGCTGTATCCCAATGGCTGGCAAAAGCAAATTGATACTGGCAAATCTACTGCCCATTTCTATGCAAGTAGTCATATTGGTCAGGTCGATATCATGGTCGCTACCAGTAGTGGAACCGTAAAGCAGGCGTTACAACAGCAAGCGACGAAGATGGGTATGAGTGGAACAAAGACGGGAGCCACGCTTACTTTTGCGGGAGCGAGCTGGGAACAGTTGCAAGGAACCATGCAACAGAGTGGTGCCAGTTATACAGATGCAATAGTAGCAACCGTCCATGGGAACCAGCTTTACATGATTGTGCAACAGGCACCACAAAATAACTATGCAGATTGGGAGAAAGAGTTTTTTGCTCCACTGCGTAGTTCCTTTAAATTCTTATAAGAAACTTGCTTTTAATGCCTGTGTTCTCGATCAATGGGGAGGGTAAAACAGAATGTTGCACCTTCCCCTTCTTCGCTTTCTACCCAGATGCGGCCCTCTTGTCGTTTAATAATTTCTGCTGCGATATGGAGACCTAAACCGAGGCCTGGAGCGCTTCCCTGCTGATTCCTCTCAATACGGTAGAAAGGATCGAAGATTTTGCTTTGCAGATTTTTAGGGATGCCGGGGCCGAAGTCCTGTACATAAAGTGTGACGGAGTGAGCGTCGGAGGCCACTTTGACCAGAATCTGCTCGGTGCCGGGAGCATATTTCATGGCATTTGTTAACAGGTTGGTAATGACCTGACCGATCCGTGCGCGGTCTCCCCAGATCGTCTGGTTGGTCGCGCCTTCCTGTTGGATAGTCTGCCGCTCATTGATAAACTGAATTTCCTGCACACTTTCGTTGATCAGGGTGTCGAAGGGGAAATAATCCTCAACAAATTGAAGTTTCCCTTCAGCCAGACGGGTGACATCGAGGAAATCGTCCACCAGAGCCGTAAGTTTCGTAATTTGTGTGTCCATGCGAGAGGCAAATTGAGCTGTTTGCTCGTCACCTGTGCGTATGCAGCGTTTGTAAAGCAGTTGTGCGTAGCCTTTGAGGCTGGTAATGGGCGTTTTGAGTTCATGAACGACCATGCCAATAAACTCGTTGCGCTTGTTTTCCAGTTCCTGGGCAGCGATCTGCTGACTGATTAATATCTCGCGCTCGTGCTCGGTTTTTTTGCGTTCGATAGCATAGCGAATGATGCGGTGAAGCAGTTCGCCCTGCAATTGCTCTTTCGCAATATAATCGTCGGCACCCGCTTGAAGTGCCAGAATATCTATATCGCCTTCATTGGCACCTGTAAGCAGGATGATGGGGCGGTTGTAGCCCTTATTGCGGGCAGTTTTGAGGAGTTCAATGCCTGTATGAGCACCAAGACGGTAATCAAGCATGCAAATATCATGCTCGCTTGTTAACATAGCGGTGAGGCCCGATGCATATGAGCGCTCCCATAATAAAGTGTAATGCCCTGTGGGGATCTTTGTGAGAACCTTTTGCAGGAGAATATAGTCGTCCTCATCATCTTCAATGAGGAGAATTTTCGTTGCTGAGCGCGTCTGCATGGGTTCCTCTCTTATTTTCAGCAGGCAAAGTGACGATTTCAAACCAGTACTTTCCTAATGCCCGCATAACTTCTATCATATTTTCGAACGTCACAGGTTTCGTAATAAAAGAATTGACCCCTAATTTATAAGAACGATAGATATCTTCTTCCGCTTTCGAGGTCGTGAATACAACAATGGGAATATCCTGGAGATCGGCGTGCGCTTTAATTTCTCTCAGTGCTTCACGCCCATCTTTCTTCGGCATATTTAAGTCAAGAAGAATAATACCAGGTCGTGGAGCACTGGTTGGATCAGTGAAATCGCCTCTAAGCAGCAAATAATCCAGGAGTTCCTCACCATCTTTGACACTATAAAGTGTATTCAGCAATTTTCCTTTTTGCAATGCTTTTTGGGTCAGAAGAATATCGTCTTCATCATCATCCGCCATCAGGATAACAATTGGTTGTGGTTTGAGCATTAAATAGCAGCCTCTTTCGTTTTTTGTTGTGCGACAGGTAAAGTTATAATAAATGTAGTCCCTTTGCCGACGCTACTTTTTGCGGTGATGGTACCATCGTGGCGCTCTACAATTTTACGCACCACTGCCAGCCCTATGCCAGTGCCTTCATAATCGCTTTTCCCATGCAGGCGCTGGAAGACGGTAAAGATACGATCTAAATATTTCTCATCGAAACCGATACCATTATCCTCGATAAAGATCAGGCAGTATTGTGGCACTGGTTGGGAATTTGTTGCAAGTTCAACAGAAGGTATTTCCCTGGTTTCGGCAAAGACCCTGACCATAGGAGGAACGTCTGGACGATGAAATTTCAGGGCATTTACGATAAGATTCTGGAACATCTGGTGCATCTGTCCGGAATCGGCTTCAATAATAGGAAGAGATTGCGCTTCGATGTACCCATGAGTGGCCTGCAGCCTTGGTTCTACATCATCAATAACCTGGCGCACAATTGCATTCAAGTCGATCTTAGTGAACGGCGCAGCCTTGGTTGTGATTCTGGAGAAGGTGAGCAGGTCATCAATCAGGATACGCATACGGGTAGCTGCATTGCGCATGCGATCGATATAGGCC
>JACDAE010000097.1 GCA_013695595.1 Ktedonobacteraceae bacterium
CTATTTCGCTTGTCCCTCTTGGTATTCTTGTGCTGGTCAAGAAACGTGTCGCACTTAGACATCTTATGCCTGATTGGAGTCTGCTACGTAAATTGGGTTTTTCGGCGTTCCAACATCACATGCTCAATTTGATTCAGCAGGTCCCAACGACCGCGTTACCCGTATTGGTCACGGTCCTGCTCTCAGCAACGACGAACGCCTGGTTTTACATCGCATGGATGATCTCAGGCTTTGTCTTTACCGCGTCCTATGCCCTCACCACGGTACTTTATGCTATCAACACAGCGCCACCCGATGAGATTGCCCGCAAAATGCGCATGACACTCAATCTGGCACTGATTACCAGTCTAGGGGCAAATATCTTTATACAGATCGGGGCTCCCCAGATCTTAGGCATCTTTGGTCACACCTATGCCGAGGAGGCCGCGTGGAGTTTACGGATCGTGAGCCTCGCTGCATTCCCAATGATCATCAAATATCACTATATTGCAGTGAGCCGCATCAATCAAAAATTATTACGTGCGATGCTTCCTGTAGCCATTGGAAGTGTGCTTGAACTAGGTGCCGCAACTCTGGGCGCACACGTGGGCAACCTGGTAGGATTGACGATTGGTTGGACTGTTGCTATCTGTATTGAAGCGGTGTTCATGGCCCCTGCAGTCTTCAAGGCAGTACGTTTCCGTCCATCTGTGGAAGCGTCACAAAGCATCTCTCTTGCTAGCACTGTTCCACTGGAGACCATGGAAATGGTTGGCGTCTCCTCTTCTTTTAGCAACGCGCATGACGCATTCCGTAGCTCACCCGGTGTTGCAACGTTAGACGGTAATAGAGAGGCTGATATACTGGTACCGCTGAATATCAGTGTTTCGGATGATGTAGAGAAAACCGAGCAGCTTCCGAGTGTGTTACTGCCAGCCTTCTATAGGAGTAGAACACGACCTCTGCCAGCTCTTACTGGTGAATTGGAGATGCAGAAGCTTTTGAGCATCTCTACCTCCATCACCGATAAGCATAAACGGGTGGAATCATCAGCGATTACTAATACTGCTCCCACTCTTGATAGACCAGGAAGACTACAGCAATTGCCGAAAATTCCTACGGCGGTTGCTAATACGCTGATCGAAACGCAGCCTTTTTCAAAGGCTTCTGCACCTATTGCGGTTATTGAGGAAAAGATACAGGAAGCCCCTGCACACTTGCCTTCTTCCTCTGACCTCTATTGTGTCCAGTGTCACAGCATCTTACCACCACATGCAAAATTCTGTGCAGTCTGCGGCAAGCCTCTTGAGAATGATGAAGCACGTATGGCTTTTGAGGCTGTATCTATTCCTGATGAGACAATTAGCCAGGAACAATCCGTTGTAGAGGAGGCTGTCCCTCTCGAAGAGACCCTCGATGAAGAGCAGCCGATTGCAGAAAGGGTACCAGCTCTTAGCTCTATCGATGCAAATGAGGTCGAGCGCTCTGGAAGACGGTCGATAGCTGCAATAGCTGGTGCAATTCTCACTATCGTGCTCCCATTCTGCGCCCTTATTATCTGGTATATGTCATTGCCTGCTATACATCTCAGAAATATGACAGATCTGGGCCTGGTCTCAGTTCTGCCAATGGGCGCGATCATTCCGCTTTTTTTGCTCACGACGAGCTTTTGCTTGACAATGTTGCAGACAAAGAAAAGGGTACCCGTTATTCTACTGCATATCCTTATTTTGATTTTTATGTTGTACGGGATTACAGCCTTGATCGAGACGGTGCCACGCTTCGACGTTGTCTATCGACATGCAGGATATACCGAATATATTATGCGCCACGGCAGCGTTGATCCTGGCCTGGATGCCTATTTTGACTGGGCTGGCTTCTTTATATTCAGTGCTTTTCTGACTAAAATAGCTGGCTACAGCACTGTCCTTGCATACGCCGCATGGTCACCATTTTTTCTTAATTTAATCTACTTTTTCCCGCTTTATATAATTTTCACCTCGGCAACCACCGATAAACGTATTATCTGGTTTGCAACGTGGTTTTTCTACCTTACCAACTGGATTGGACAGGACTACTTTTCACCCCAGGGGCTGAACTTCTTTTTCTATCTGGTCATTATCGCTATCCTGGTCAAATGGTTTAAGCTTGCGCCAAAGGATCAGCCGCACGAACTGGGACCGCGCTGGCGGCATCTGGGACGCCTGTTCCCACTGGTGCAAGGCTTTTATGGCTGGCTCACAGCCCCTGATCCCTTAATTGCTCCCAGTAGCAAACTACAACGGGTGGCCCTTCTCGTTAGCCTTTGCGCAATTTTTCTCATGATGGTCTTCAGTCATCCGCTCACGCCTTTTCTCACGATTGCTAGTGTGACTGCTTTGATCATTTTTAGGCGCTGTAAACCTTTCTGGCTCCCAGCATTTATGATAGTCCTCACTTTTGCCTGGATTGTGACCATGGCTCAACCATATCTTGTGAGCAACCTGAATAATATCGTTGGGGATTTCAGCCATATTAATAGCGTCGTCACACAAAATATCACGAATAGAGCACTTCAGGGAGATCCAGGTCACAATTTTATTAGCCATATACGCCTCTTGATGACGGCTTTTGTCTGGGGGCTTGCCTTTATTGGTGGCCTGATGCGCCTGCGTAAGGGATACCGCGATGTAACCTATGTTCTGCTTGCAATTGCCCCTTTTCCGGTCCTGCTGGTTCAATCATATGGCGGCGAAATGCTGCTGCGCATCTACCTTTTTACGCTCCCTATGATGACTTTTTTCATTGCCGCTATCTTTTTTACACCCTCCTCGCGCAGATGGTTACTCTGGATGCGTGGGGGTCTCCTTGTGATCAGTTTCATCCTGCTCGGAGCGTTCTTTTTTACCCGCTATGGGAACGAAAACATGGATTATATGACTCCACAGGAACTGGGTGGCGTACATTATCTCTACCGCGTTGCTCCAACAAATTCACTCTTGCTTGAGGCCTGGGATGGGACCCCCTGGGAAGAGCAGGGCTTCGAATTGTATAATACGTCTTCCCTGGCTGAAACCATTCCCGATGCGGTGCAAGATGGCAATGTCAACGCCATTATCCAATATATTAGAGCGCAAGGCAGCAATAGTCCTAAAGCCTATATCATCATCACACGTGCCCAACAAGCGACGGCAAACTCAGATGGTGTACGACCCGGAACACTGAAGCATCTGGAATATGTCCTACTCAAATCGAAAAAGTTTGTGCAAATCTATACCAATCGTGATGCGCAGGTCTTTCTCTTTACTGGCAGTATAGATGGGAGCCACCCTTGATACAAATAGCACGGTTACTTGTCATAGATACTATAATAAGAACAACAAATAGAAAGATAAGTATCTTAAAAAGGGATGGATTGTCATGCGTCTACGCTGGATAACATGGGGATGGCCTCTCTGTATTCTGCTTTTCACGCTTGCCGTGACTCTCCTTACCTTTATGTTCCCAGATATTGGTGCTCGCCCTGTAGTGATTATGGCTTTTCTCTTTGTCATTCCAGGGATGGCAGTTGTACGCTTCTTCCGTATTGAGGATATTGCGATCGAATTTATGCTTGCAATTGCTTTAAGCTTTTCGATTGATGCTTTTACGGCTGGAATTATTCTTTATGCAGGGCACTGGTCTCCCCAAAATATCTTAGGTTTTTTAATTGGCTTCTGTTTTAGTGGCGCGATTGCACAACTGGTACTTGTACGTCCTGTACTGGCTCTTACGCAACCGCTCGTGACCTGGAATGCTCAAGAGCAAGAAGGCAAGATGATTATTGATCTGGCGCATGCCCCATCCTCCAGGCAAAAGGCGGAGAAAACCAGAGCGATTATTGAAATGGCAAACTCTCTTTCTCACCATGATGAGGATGCCGATATTACCCTTGAGGTAGCAAAGATATCCTCTCACAAGGCGCAAGATGAAGATGCCGATATCACCCTTGAGGTAGCAAAGATATCCTCTCGCAAGGTGCAAAATGAGGATGCTACTCTTGAGATAGCAAAGATACCCTCTCTTAAGCCCAAAAATGGGGATGCTGATGTCACTGTTGTGTTGGGAAAGATCCCACCTTCTGGACTGCAAAATGAGGATGCTGAGAGAACGATAAATCTTAAACGCCAACCTGATACCGAGAATACTGAAGAACAGACTGTTTCGCTTGATACATCGAATTTATCGCGTAAGGAAACATAAGGAGTCGCTAGAATGCCCTGGTACGTTAAAACGAAGCCTTCTCAAAAAAGAAATACTGGCAGGCATTTATTATTGCTGATGCTCCTATTATCTCTTTTTCTAACTGCATGCTCTAATAGCACAGCTCTTTCTGAGCCGGTGCAAAGCGCCGTTGCTGATGTGAACGTGACTGTTGATACTACTGCGTCGACAGGAGTGAGCCAATTTTCACCGGGCATTACCCATGTTGATCAGGGATTGGACTACCCACAGGGCAATAATGACCTGAGCGCAATTGATAAGGCAAAATCGCTTATTAAGCAGGCCTTTCCCTACGAAAATACAGCGATTATGGCCTGGGGGGCACCCGATCCCTGGCCCGATCCTTCTCAAGCAGAGCCAACCAACTGGCACTACCTTGATAATCGTATGAAACTTATTACAAGTACGGGTGGAATTCCCGTTCTCACATTAAGCGAAGCCCCCTGGTGGATGAAAGGTCAGTTGCAGGCGGATGGGACCACCCGTCCACTCACTGCGGCAGACGAGTGGTCCGACATTGGCTATGGTTCGCGTATCCTCGATAATAAGATGAATGATTGGTTGCACCTTGTACAGCGTGTGGCCGAACGCTATATGGCTCCCCCTTACAATGTGCGCTATTTTCAAGTCTGGAACGAATTGAAGGGATACTATAATCCTGGGACGAATGCATATGATTATAATGCCAGTCCTGGTAATCCAGATCAGCCTACTGCCACGCATGGATACACTTATATGTATAATCAGGTCTATAATCGACTGATGCAGGTTGCAAATGAATTACACATAGGGAAGGACAGTATTAAAGTAGGCGGACCATACATCGTTATGGATACCTGGTCTTCGCCCAACCAGAGTCAGCTTTCTACCATTCGTAAAGCATACGGAATATATGACGAGCGCTCGGTTGATGTTGTGCTTTACTGGCTGCAACATAAAGTTGGGGCTGGATTTATAACATTGGATAGTGGAAATTCCAATAAAGACAACGTGAATAACGCTGATCCTTTCACTTCTTCTGAACGCTTTGCCGATATGACACAATGGCTTCGTTCGCTTGATCCAACGCGCTATCCAGGCGCTACCACGTTGCCTGTATGGTTTGCTGAATGGTATGCAACACCATACGGAAACACGCCCAATAATGACTACAATAACGCCATTAAAGCCTATGCAATGGTTAAATTTATCCAGGCTGGTGGGTCTGTTGCATTATCATGGGGTTGGGCCAGTAATGGATCATCAGATACCAATATCTGGACTGCTACTCAGGCAGGGGGAGGTCGGCCATTACCCGTCTATTATTCCTATAAAGCCTTTAAGGGCTACTTTGGGCCTGGTACACGCATCTACGATACTACTGTTTCTAATCCAGATAGCGTAACAGCGTTGGCCTCATCCAGCCATATTCTGTTGATCAACAAAACAACCATGAACATTAATATTGGGATCAATCATAAAGTAGTGCTCTTAAAATCGTATCAGGTAGCGGTTTTTGCCCTCTAATAATTCTCACGGACACGGGTTCTCTATGCAGGCTGGAGGCCCTCCCATACAATTTTTGTTGACCTCTCCATCCATAAGGGTAGGGGGTCACCTTGCGTGCGCTAGCTCCC
>JACDAE010000105.1 GCA_013695595.1 Ktedonobacteraceae bacterium
TTGCGCTGGCGATTGGCCTGCTACTCATCTTCCTGATTTTTGTGTTGCTGGCAGCCGAGCGACGTTCAGAGATGGGGATGGCACGGGCAATTGGAGTGCAGCGTCGTCACCTGATCCTCATGTTTCTCTTCGAGGGTACCGTCTACGATCTGCTGGCTTCTTTCGTTGGCCTGCTTTTTGGTCTCCTGGCTGGAGTAGCGCTGGTTGCTTTGCTTGGTCCATTACTACAAAGCTTTAATTTCCCACTTAAATTGACATTTGAGCCGCACAGCCTGATTATTGCATACTGCCTGGGCGTTATCTTTACCTTTTGCTCGGTTGCTATCTCATCATGGCTCGTGAGTCGTATGACGGTCGTTGAGGCCATGCGCGACCTGCCGGAGCCTGGACGGGCTACTTTTACGCTGGGAGAACTGGGTGCTCGCCTGCTTCAGTTAGTGCGTCAGGGGAGCGATGCGTTGGTGCAGAAGAATGCCCGCCGCTTCCGTCGCATCTTTCTTGAGCTTATTCCTGACATTCTCCTGCGCTTTATTGCTACTCTGATACGCCTGGGATTTCTGCCTTTGCTAGCTGGTATCTGGTTGTTGCAGCGAGGACTGGAAAGCACGCAGATTATCCTGTTTTCCGTTGGTTTCTCACTGGCTGTTATTGGTGGTGCCTTGCTGGTAAAAGCAGCTCTGGAAAGTCTTGTTCTGCTGATCTTTGCGCTTCTGCATCGCGAGCGTCCCCGCGACAGGCGTAGAGTTGTGGCTGGACTCTTTGCAGCCGTCGTGGGATTAGCCCTGATGGCGTACTGGGCCTTGCCATTTGATGTGTTGGCCTCTCTTGGTCTGCCACGTTTCCAGGGCGGTATTGAGATCTTTTTTGTTGCTGGCTTGATGATGGTACTGGGAACCGCCTGGGCCGTTATCGTCAATGCACAATTGTTTGCCAATCCATTGTTGGCCCTGGTCTCTGGCCTGCCCGGCATCTATGCAATGTCGCGTCTGGCTTCCGCATATCCACTACAGCGTCGTTTCCGCACTGGTTTGAGTGTAGTGATGTTCAGCCTGGTCGTTTTTGCTATGACAGTAATGGCAGTAATTACGAATGCGATGACGAATACATACACCAATATTAATGTGCAGACAGGTGGGTATGATATTCAGGCCACGGCATATTTCAAAGCACTGCCAGATCTACGTACATCGTTGGCGCAGCATGGCATCAATCCTGGTGACTTCTCCGCCATTGGCGTACGTAATTCTACTGATATCGGCGTGATCCAGCCCAGTGCCACTCAGCCACGCTGGTCATTTTATCCAGCTCAATTGGTAAGCGGTGCTTTTTTGCAGGGCTATGGCTTGCATCTTACCGCACGTGCGAAAGGGTTTAACAATGATAGCGCCGTGTGGCAGGCATTGCAAACGCACTCCAACTATGCGTTGATTGATAGCAGTGCTCTCCCTTATAATCCAGATGCGAGCACCAATTCGCCTGTATATGATCCTAATGCTCCTACGGCGGCCAATGCAGGCTCGCCCGCAACTCCACCCGGCCTTGATCCACATATTGCCTTTGCCATGAGTGGTGTGTATCAGGGCGATACCAACTTTCCAGCAGTACCACTCTGGGTGACTGGTACACAATTACAGCAGTCGATGAAGATAACTATTATCGGTATTGTTGATAATAGTAACAGTGATCATTTTGGATTATATATTCCGATTGGAGCCGCCAGCACTGCCAGCGTTGGAACGGGCATTGATGCTGCACAACCTGCCACACAGACATACTACTTTAAGGTTGCATCGGGACAAAATGCGCATGCTCTTGCGCTGGCGCTTGGTTCAGCCTATCTGGACAATGGATTGGAGACAACGGTACTACAGGATGCCATCTTGCAGATACGAGGGCCACGTATCCTACTTAGTAATGTACTCCTGGGCGTAGTGGCTATGACGTTGTTGTTGGGCGTTGCTGCACTGGCGATTACAGGTACGCGTGCGGTCATTGAGCGGCGTCAGCAAATTGGTATGTTGCGGGCACTTGGTTGCCCTCGCCGCTTGATACAAGGGGCCTTCCTGCTCGAATCGTTTACGATTGGTGTGTTGGGAAGCGTATTAGGCATCGTCTTGGGCCTGGTTCTGGCGCACAATATCTTCGCCGTCAACTTCTTTGAGCAATATCAGACCGCTCTAGTGTTTACCATCCCCTGGCAACAGCTAGGCATTATTGTTGGCGTCTCGTTCTTCTCCTCATTATTAGGAGCGTTATTGCCTGCATGGCAGGCTGGCCGGATTACCCCCGCCGAAGCATTGCGCTATCAATAACAACCTTTCCGGTGATAATCTGTGCAGTATCTTACGTATGATATGGTAGAGAACTCCAAATTGTCGCTAGAGGATAGAGATGCACAGATGGAAAATCTACAGATTGCGGGAGATAAAAAGATTGCCACGCCTGGACGTTCGCGTAGATCCTTGAGGTTCGTGTTTCGCATTATACTATTGCTTCTTTTCGTAGCAGGCCTGTTTCTCTCCTGCCTGCCGTGGGGATGGGCCACCGTTCGTTCGGCACTGATCTTGCCAGCTCTACTCAGTACATCTCAATCGGCACCTCTGGCACTCGGAGGTGATCCTATCAAACATACACAGATGACGGTGTCTTCAAATACTGGCACGGTCAATCTGGATATCTATCAGCCTACCGTACCAGTACCCCTTGTCGCCACTGTACGAAGCGGCGTCTTGATTATTCCCGGCGTGGGTGATAATCGGCGCGATCCACAACTCGTGAACCTTTCGGAAGAGATGGCTCGCTCAGGACTCGTGGTCATGAATATGCTTACACCTGCGCTCGCAAATTATAGAATCACCGCACAGGATAGCGATGCAACCGTACAGGCATTCCAGGCACTGAGTCATCTCCCTGGTATGGAGCATAGCCATAGTGGGATCATCGCATTCAGTGGTGGAGTTCCCCTTGCTTGCTTCGCGGCGGCTGATCCACGTATTCGTATGCAGGTTGCCTCTGTTACCCTCTTTGGAGGTTACTTCAACACGACGAGCTTACTACGTGCTTTCGGGCGACGTGCGATAGATATTGATGGGAAAAAGGAGAAGTGGCAACCGAACATTGTGCCACTTCAGACTATTGCCAATACTATCACGCAGGATTTCACCCAGAGCGAACAGGATCTGATCACTAATGCGGTCAATACAAATACGCTATTGGCGGTGAGCGTCATCAGGTCGCTTTCGCCAGGCGCTCAAGCAGCTTACCACCCCCTCATGGGAGACGAACCGGAGCGCGTTGATGCGAATCTTGCAGCACTTCCACCAGCCGTCCATGTGCTGTTGGCAGAGCTTTCACCCGGTCGTGCCATTCAACAGATTCGCGCTCCTATGTATCTGCTACACGACCGGAACGACACACTCGTCCCGGTCACAGAATCGCGTGCTTTCGCTGCCGCCCTCACAAAATTTCATCATCCTTATGACTATGTCGAGTTTCATATCTTTGATCACGTTGAGGTACGTGCGAACTCCAATCTTGGGCTCATCCTTGGGGATGGCTCACATCTTTTCAGCCTTTTGAATAAAATACTGGTTGCCAGTTCATAATACAAGACGGAGGTACGAGGTTGTTACTACCACTGATCTGGCCTGGTATGGGCTTACTAATTGGATTTATAGCGTATCTGGCCCGCATACAGCCCACCATCTGGTCACGCTCAAAAAGACTTGATCTCTTCTCTTACCTAGTGATAGGTGCGCTTGTAGCCTTTTGTAGTGGCTGGCTCGGCGTCTTCCTGTTTGGTCGACTTTTCTCCATCGCGACCGCTCTCTGGATTACGATTGCGGCGGTCGTCATACTGCCCTGGATAGTTGGACGCATACAAGCCAGCCGCAAACGTCAGCAGAGCGTGATTTGATCTTCCTACTCAGGGAAGAGACAGACCACGGCTGTACAATTATGGAAACTACTAAACTGGCCCTGGTAGCGTGCGATCTGACCGTGGGTGTTGCATCCGGCGAAGGGAACATCCCCAAGGGTGTTTTGCATAGCAGCGAGTTCGCAACCAAAACCCGTGCCCAGTTTGATCCGTGTTGCCACGCAGTCAAAGAAGAGGCCAAAGGCTGGCCGGGAGCCATAAAGTTTGCGCAGTGCTTCTTTTGTAGCATCACGTGCGGCTGCAATCGGCGAAGTATCGTTTGCACTCATAATAACGACTGTGCCACTGGTGGGGATTTCAGTCGCGCAGTGAAGCGATCCATCGGGATTGATGGCAAGGGGAACGCGCAGGTGGTAGCCGGCTCCCTCAATGCCTAAAGTGTTGTGCAAAAAGAAAGGGAGTGGGTTTTGCTCATCGAAGACTTGTCCGGTGCTTTTCGCATGGGTGCGGAATGCTTCCAGTGCGGGTTTATCATCCAGATCAATCAAGTCCATCCCTTTGACGCGGGTGATAGACATAGGAGAACTTGCTGGACGCCATCCGTGCTGGGCACCGATGCCAAATGGTTTATGTGAATGGATTTCCAGCGCGACAACTGCGTCTGTCACGACTTCTGTATCATAGAAGACAGGCGTGTAAGAAAATTGGGCGTTGTCGCCTGCCCCACCACCAAAAGTTTCGTATATCCCTCCCGTGAGAAGCGTAAGTTTTTGCACTATGCTTTCTACACATCCACTCATGACATCTGCTAATAAGAGAAGCGTGTGGTATTTATAATTCCACGGCGAAGAATGCTGAAAAGCTGCTATTATGCTTCTAGCGGCTTTTGTGCAATCTTGAGATAGGGCACGACCAATTCCTACTGAAAAAGATATCTCATTGGAATATAGTGCAATGGCACATGCTAACCCTGTTCCTTGCACATAGCTGGTAAACTCGCCTGCCGATGAACAACCCATGATAAGATGTGCTCGACTACTTTGCTTGAGCGCTTGCAAAAGTTCGCTGTGATTATACTGTGGGGCCGCAAAAAGAATGATGATGTCGGGTGGCATTAAGAGGTTCTCGCGCATCTGTAGACCTAGAGATATGCCTGCCTGATGACTGTCGGCGATGCTGGTATGTACAACCGTAATCTCGTTCATTTCCACACTCCTACTATCCTCAAATAAACCGCTAGCTTGTGTATTGCATCTTATACTTCTTTATTATACATCAAAACATGCCAATAGTAAAATGGTTTTGGACAATGTACGAAAAATGTAGGGATCTGATTGCATCTCATCCGTGATGCAATCAGATCCCTACGGTAATTTATGTTTTTTAATATAAAAGCATTATTTGCGTAACAGCTTTTTCTGCACGATCCCTCTCAGCATGGTAATCTCCTCAACCTTGAAGAGCAGAATGGTGCCGAAGTAGATCACTACAGCGATGCCGCCTGCGATAATCAGGGTCAGGACCTGACCGATGAGATGGTTGAGTGAGAAGAGCGCAACATTAGCCAGCCCTAGCTGTATGGCCCAGGCCGCGACACCCATCAAGAGTGCGGCGAAACAGATTTTCAGGATGGTGGGCATGGTCTTGCGTATGTTCAACGGTCCAATCGCTATTCTAAGCAGGATCAGCAGAATGATGGCATGCATGGAGTTCTGCACCGTATTCGCGAATGCCAGCGCAGCAACGCCAATGGTCCTATAGAATGGAAGCGCGACGGCGAGATAAAAGAGGATACACACGATACCAGTAATCACAGGTGTCTTCGTGTTTTTTCGTGCGTAGAATGCGGCGATAAGCAACTGATCGAGCGCGACAAACGGCAACTGATAGGCATAATTTTGTAGAGCGAGCGCGGTCAGGTTGGCATTTGCTATACCATATTTATGGTGGGCAAAGATTAGGTACACAATTGGTAGTCGCAGTACAAGCAATCCTGTCATGGCCGGGATCATCAGCAAAAGGCCCAGGCGGAAACCCAGCAAAAGGGTGGCTTTGAAACGCTCATTGTTTCCCTCACGTGCCTGTTCAGATAGTGTGGGTAGTACCGCGACGGAGAGCGCCTGGGCTACCAGACCAATGGGAAACTGGATTAAGGTGGTTGCCGTAACCATTGCGGTAGTTGTCGCGGCATGATTAGATGTCAACGATTGTAAATCCAGGTCTAAAAAGACAATTACAAGGGAAAAAACATAACTAATCGCGATGGGCCAGTAGAGCCTGATGATGCGTCGTAGGGCCGGATGTTTGAGATCTAATACAAACATATAATAAAGGCGTTGTTTACGGATGCCGGGAATGAGCAAAACGATCTGCCCCGCAGCTCCTAGTAACAATCCAAATGGCAGAGCTAATGGTCCAATATATTGTGAGCTGATTAAGCCAGTAGCTACAGCTCCTACAATGACTCCCGCATGATAAGATATTGTGGCAAACGCAGGCCAGCCGAATTCCTTAAGAGAGAAGAGCGCGGCTAGTAGTACTGCAAAAGGTCCTAAAACGACCAGAGAAAAGAAAATAATTTGCGAATATTGGAGCGTAAGTGCTTTATCAACTGCTGGGTATCCAGAGACGATAACATTAATGAACTGGGGAGCAAACAGAGCATAGAGAATGGAAGCAATTACAGCAATGATCAAGATCAAATTTACGACAGTAAATACGACTCGTCGCAATTCCTGGCGTTTCTCAGAGGCTGCATAGTCATTAAAAACTGGTACCAATGCGCCATCCGTTGAACCATTGACTAGCAACTGATAGAAATTATTGACTGGAGCGAGAGCGGCGCTGAAAGAACCAGCGGCTGATGCTCCTAATGAAGTTACCACAACAATCTGACGCACCATGCCCAACAAACTACTCCCAAGATTTCCGATGGAGACGAGTGCTGCCGATTTGACGAGGTGCCCTCTTTCACTTTTAGGAGCCTCAGTTTCTACTATCATCCCTGGTGCTTGCTCAACTATGCCTGTTGGAGTGGCGGCTGCATTCTCAATGTGTGGGATCACTTCTTCAACCGGCGCTTCAGCACCTGGTGCATCCTCTATGGGCGATGTGGTTTCTTCTAGCGCCGTGATTGCTGAAGCTGATGCCATTGTACGCTGCAAATTTTCCTTGCTGATCTCTTTTTGTCGGGTATTCTTTTTTTGCTTTTTTTTAATAGAATTTTTTGCCATGTCTATAAAGCTCCTGCACTACCTTTATCACTTTGCCCGAATTGATATTGCAGCTTTTTAATCTTTGCAATTAACTCCGTTGTTGAGTGATGTGGAAGATACGGGATGAGCCGTACGCTACCACCGTATGCTTGTACCACCTTTGCTTCGGGCAGGCGACTGGTATCAGGCGTATCGCTCCCGGCACCGGCGTAGTCACCACCTTTGACATAAATTGCCGGTTTTACCAGTTCAATAAGGGAGCTTGCGGTCTTCTCACTGAAGATCGTTACATAATCAATACACGTCAGTGCGGCCAGAATTTCGGCCCGCTCATTCTCTGGGACGAGTGGGCGTCCAGGTCCCTTGAGGATACGCGTGCTTTCGTCGCTGTTCAGGCCCAACACCAGGAAGTCGCCGAGATTACGAGCTTCTTGCAGGTAGCGCACGTGGCCCAGGTGCAGCAGATCGAAGCATCCATTGGTGAAGACGCCGCGTTCTCCTGCGTATTGTCTTGCGTGCACTTCTTCAGCAAGTAGTGAGCGTGGCATAAGTTTCAGTTGAGAGGAAAGTTCGTTCATCCGAGCACGCTCATCAATTCTGCGGGTGTATTGCTGGCACAACCAAGCCGCCTGACGACAAGGGCCGCCGCCGCGTTTGCCAGATACGCTGCTTCGGCCATGGTAGCGCCTGCCGTCAAGGCAAGCGTAAATGTCGCCGCAACCGTATCGCCAGCCCCATTGGTATCAACGATCTCGCTGGCAAGTGGGAGGACATGAACGGGAAGATGCAGAGGTGGTTTGCCCTCCTCAAACAGGCTCATGCCTTCGCTGCCACGGGTGATAAGGACGCTTTGCGCATTGCTGCCACTGAGCAAGCGTTGTCCCGCTTCATTTAACTCAGCCTGGTTTGTAATGGTCATGCCTAGCGTTAGTTCGGCCTCTGGTTGGTTGGGGGTAAGTGCGGTGACGCCCTGGAAACGGAAGAGCGAACCATGCGAGTCAACCACGACAACTTTATTGAGCGCACGGGCGGCGGGAATGCATGCTTCGATGATATCAGGACTGATCACGCCATTCTCATAGTCAGAGAGCACGATCGCGTCGATTGAAGGCAGCATGTGTTCGATGTAGTCGAGAATCTGTCGTTTACAGGTGTCGATCAGATCTGAAGTATCCACGCGGTCGATACGCACGATGTGTTGCTGGACGATCTGAGGGCTGCCGGCCATAATACGTGTTTTGGTGGAAGTGGGCCGCGTCTCGTCAATGTAGAGTCCCTCTTGATGCATGTGTAGATCGCTGATGGCTTTGCGTAACTGCTGACCGGGCAGGTCATTGCCGATAATACCGGTCAAAAAGACTTCCGCGCCCAGGGAATTGGCGTTCACGGCGACGTTGCTGGCACCACCGGGAATGGTGCGCTCTTCATCCAACTCAAGGA
>JACDAE010000145.1 GCA_013695595.1 Ktedonobacteraceae bacterium
AAGGAGGAAATGAGATGTACCACTTTCTTGTCATTATCGAAAAAGGGAGCCAAAGTTATGGCGCCTACTCTCCTGATCTTCCAGGGTGTGTAGCAGTGGGAGATACACAGGAAGAAGTCGAGAAAAACATGCGTGAAGCGATCACCATGCACTTGCAAGGAATGATCGAGGATCAAGAGCCGATCCCTACTCCACAAAGCACGGCCGAATATATGGACATCACACTTCCTGGCACGGCAGCTTAATGTTCGAGTTCAACTTCTTCCGAGTGTTGTGTTCAATGCCTGGATTCGGTGCGTTAGATGACCGAATTGTAAACTATAGAAAGCAAGGCATGGATATTTATGCTTATTTAAGGCAAAAGACCAACTAACTCTTCAAGCTCATCACTATTATTCAGCGCATACTGTACATAGCTACGACACAGCACATAAGAGTGTTCTTTGCCTAATAATCCAAAATCATCTTCTATATCACGTAGTACCCTTTCTACAATCTCCCTATTATTAGCATATTCATGACGATGCCTTCTGCCATAACCTTCAATTTTTGTGCGGATCTTTCCAATCTCGATATCTAAACGTCCCGTCCAGCGTTCTTCCAACGCGAATATAAAGTTCAGACGCTCTATACGTTTGGATCTTCCACCGCTTTTTTCTTCCAAACGAACCGATTTCTCACCCTTAGATCCACGAGTAATAATGATATTGATCTCCCCTAAAGCAGGTTTTTCGAAAGGATGAAATGTGTGGATAAGAGGATTTGCGTACGCGTGAATCAAGGGATCTTTCTCGCCCTTATAAGAGTTATTGCAAAGTGAACATATTGGAACAAGATTTTTTGCGTATATTGCAAAAAAAGGGTAGCTCGCTTTTGGAAAAAAATGATCAATATGGCAACGGATATTATCGCGATTAATCTCAATTCCTACTCCATCGCAAGCAGGGCAAACTTTGAGATGACTATTCGTATCCCAGAAGGTCTTGAGAAATTGTTTGCGATTAAATGCAGCAATGGAAGTATGAAAACCAGCATAAAGAAGATCATCATAGAAAGGGACCAATAATAATTTGAGCAGGCGTCGCGTATCTTTATCAAATTTCCGAAACGAAAAGCTAAACTTGGCATCCGTAAGATGATTAGCAAAATCAATATCGTGCTGAAATGCATTGATAATTTCGGTACGCAGCCTGGGATGAGTACTAATATGATCTAATATCTCGCAGAGAAGCTGATAGTAAGGTTTTTTGCCCGGACTCTGATTTTGTAGCCATTTATAAAACCATCGGGCTGTCTCTGGCTTGAAAGCCGGTTCAAAATCTGTATCCTTAGGGCGACATGGAGTTTTAGAATTGCACAAAAATGTAATAAATTGTTGTTGAAATTGGAGAATATGGTCAAGGTTCTGATTGTACGTTGGAAGCTTAATGGGATGCAGCATCAGAGTCCTTCCTTAATGCTCGTAAACGACGACGGAATTCGAATTGATAGAAACCAGGACCCAGCCGTTCTTGCAGGACATCGAGAGCATTGATGATATCAACCCTCCCTCGACGTTGGCGCGTATAATCATAAACGGCTCGTAGGGTTTCTTGCAAATATTCTTCAAATTCTGAGTTCTCTTGTGAATTATCCCGCGCAAAGATAGAGGCGTTCGGCTGAGCAAGCACAAAATCTTTGAGTTGCCGTAAAACATGCGTTGCCTGTTGCGTAAGATTATTCTCTCTATCCAGTGACCAGAAACGTTGCGTCTGTTCAGGATTTGTCGCCACAATGAGCATCAAATCTAAGAATTCACTGGCGCGTAATCCCACACTCTCAGGAGCGCCGAAAACATCGCGCAAGATGTCATCGGGTGAGGCTCCAAAACTATGGACACTTGGATGCGTCGAGTAGACAGTGCCATCAGTGAGGTCTTTTTTAAGCAAGGTGATCTCTGTATCAAAAACGTCTGTTAAAGAGATGCTAGAGTGGGTAGAGAGGACGATCTCGCTTGTATCGTTACGCAGGCCGCTATCTATAATATCAACGATCTCGCGCTTCCAGACATCGTTAAAGTGCGTTTCGGGTTCGTCAAGGATGATAAGCGTATCATCAAAACCTTTGAGTAGGTGAAAGAGGGCCATACGACCGAGAAACACCCGCTCTCCATCGCTGAGCCAGTCATAAAGCAGAATGCCACTCTCATCTACATTGAGCTTCCGCTTCTGAAGGCCAATCGTAATATCTTCTAGTATCCCCTGCTGTTGCAAGCGTTGCAATTGCTTAAATATACTGAAAGCCTGGCTACTCATCCCACCGAGAATGGTTATAAGCGATTTTAGCGTGCTCTTCCGATCATATTCATCATAGGTAGGCAATTGCACGTTCCGTAGTAGATCAAAGAAGAGCATGCGGCTATTGCTCGGTTCGCTTTCACGGAGCACTTTGGTAGCAATAAGATAAAGTTTCTCTAACAGCCTGGTTTCGTCGGGCTCAAAACGATCCGGCTGAAAAGCAATGCGCAGTCCAATAGTCACAGGCCACAACCAATCGACAGCATTGAGAATGTCACGCATCCCACCCATGTGCGTTCCATGCGTTATAGCTTTGTCGATCTGCTGCATCAGGCGCTCACGACGAGCTTCCGCCACATCATTCGTATCCTCATCTTTGAGTTCATTCCATACATGGCTTAACGCAACGGCACACACAACTAACTTGAGCAGGTGCGGTTGCATAAATAGACCGATACTCTGCTGTGTATCAGCTTCTGGCTGCGTTTTTTCGGCATACGTGTTTGAGGGAAGAGACGGATGATCTTCTCCCTGCTGTTGTTGATAGGCAGCCTCTTTGAGACTATTCCAGTTGGCAGGGCGCTCAAGCAAAAGGCGTTCATGCGGGTCCTGCTCGATACGCGGAAAGGTTGCATCGATATTTTCTTCCCATGTGCGACGCGTGGGCATAAATGACTGTTCCCACTCCTCTGCTGAGCCAGAAGTGTAAGCCAACACAAGTTGAGGAAGATAGGATTTGACCTTTAGATAACTATCGGACTGGCTGCTATTATATAGGCAAGCGCGTCGATGATAGGGCCGGAGTTTTTCAGGGGCAGCTTCTTTCCAATCAAAGTGGTGAAAGCTTTCCCATTCAACAGGCTCATGGAGGGGAATATGGTCAAGGATAGCCATATAGGCGCTATCCTTGCCGTGTTCACCTGTATAACGGTAATAAATGGTGCTGATCGATTGGCTCGCTTCCTGAGCGGAACTATTGATATTGCGACCTAGATCATATGCGATTGTGACAGGAAACGGTGGCACATCCGCTTGCTCAAGATACAAAAAGATCTCGGTAAGCGCACGCAATAGTCTACTCTTGCCAGTACCATTCACACCAACGATAAAGTGAATAGTGCATTCACGGCCAAGAATTGGTTCATGCCCGAACGTGATTGAAATATCCTTGAGAGGCGGTAGAGATGGAATAGACAGGTAACGCAGCCTCATACCAGCGCCTCTTCCACCTGATCGGTATTTAAGAGGCCAAGATCTTGCTGCCGGCACTCGTCATCCGCACGCAGGGAACGATAGGCAGTCACATAGTGAACAGTGCCAATGCCTGACTCCTCCTCAACAAGCAATGTTAGCTCCTTGACCAGTCCCATACGCGCTAGAAAATGTAGCTCGCGACGGATGGTATCGAGCGAACAACCTAAGCCTGCAAACAGTGTATATCTCCCCCCGCGATCCAATTCTTCCCGGTATGTTCCCTGCCCATCTATACATAGTCCGATATCTTCATGCACTCTGGTAGCGGTAAAGTAGGTTTCCCATTGCCCTTCGATCAGCTTGTACAGAGCAGTCTGAACACTGGTCAATTCCTTCGTCAGCTCTTCACGATTAGTAGTCTGGCTCTTGACCGGCTCTTGTAAGTCATCTAGATTAGGCGGTGTAACAGTGCTATGCAATAACCCCTTAAGCAGATGATCACGTTCTTCCGCTGCCTGTGCCAGTTCGGCAAGGTGAGCTTCGCGCCAGGATGCTGTGAGTTCGCCGCTGAAGGCTTGCGCGAGAAGGGATTGATAGAGCGTATCAAGATGGTAGTAATCTTTATTCTGTTCGGTTTCTATTGTACCTATATGGGCAAGTATTTTTGCAAATTGTTTTTGTAAAGAAATTGGAGGTAAAAAAATGTTCATAGAGCGGATATCGTTCAGACCAAAACCAGGTTTTGTTTGTCCATATTGTTGCATGCCAATTTGAGCTTGTCCACCTGCTCGATGAGCTAGAAAAGTCGCAACAAAGTATGGATCTATATCTGGTTTGAGGCGTATTATAGCGACATGCTGACTAACATAAGCATCACCTATATCTTCCGGCACAACTGCTACTAATCCTACAACACCCGTTATGGAAAATAAAATATCAGTTGGTGCTACTTTGGATCGGCTAGCTTCTACGTTATCGGGAGGCGTAATAAAAACCATGTTATCAAAGTTTAACTTGTGATTTGTGAGATTTTGAACGCGGATAAACCTTGCCCCTTGGAAGGAGTAATACATTGCCCAATTTCTCGGTCCAGATGTTGTAAAAGTTACTAAATCTCCAAGTTTCTCAGTTTTCCATCTCTTGGGATTCGTTACAGGATCGCCAAACATGTCGTGAAATAACGCCTCAGTAATCTCTTGCATCTTCTCGTTCGCTTGCCTCCTCAATCTGCGTATCTCGTCGGCTTCACGCAGGATAGCGGCGATGCGACGCTGTTCTGGAAGTGGTGGGAGTGGGATTTCCACGCGAGCTAGTGTCGATTTTGATATTTCTTTAAATGTTGTACCACCAGCAAGCTGAAACAGCTTATCTTTAATAGCCGGTAACCAATAGGCTAAATACTCATTTACGATGATATCATCATTACATATGAAATTAGCGAATCCTTGATTCGTACACATTGGGCGACGATTAATAGCTGTTACACCGATAGATGCTCTGCTTGTCATAAGGACAGTTGCTGGTGGCAATAGTACGGCTGAAGAACTCTTTAAACCACTTTCTGTAATTGCTTCAGTCGTTTCGTCAATCCACATTCCATTAAGTTTTGTTGTGTCGGTAGGTGTTGCCCAAGGAATAGTACCTTGAAAATATAAAGGATTATCACGACTAGGAGTTCCACCACCAATAATTTCTGTAATATCTCCTAATTTGGCCCATATCCAATTTTCTGGTAGGATAAATTGGCTCATCCTCGCCCCTCCACCATCTCCAGCAAACTCCCCAAACGTGCCATAATCTGCCCTTCCAGATCTTGCAACTCGCGTATCAATTTAGCGGGCGGATCATACTCCACAGTAACAGGTTTGAACGGCTTATAGCGACCGGCGGAGAGATTGTAGTCGTTGGCCTCGATGCAATTGGGATCGAGCAAATCTTTTTTGATGATGTTCTGCTCTGTATCGTCATAGATGCGGTCATCGGCGAGATATTCGGGACGTATCCTGCCATCAGCATCGTGGCTTCCCTGTAGAGAATCATCGGAACTCTGCCATTCGTCATTTTGTAACAGGACACGTACGGGAGCTAGCCAGCTTTTTGGCTCTGGCAATGCATCTTCCCGCTTGGTGACCTTGATGGTGCGCAGCTTAATATCATAGCCATCCAGTTTGGCGAATTCATGCACTATCGAGTTGATTTCTGTCTGCCAATCAATTGTTGATACCGGTGTTCGTTCGGGAGCAAACAGGCCAATGTTATCAGTGATATGGTCAATACGCTCCTGGATATGCTGGCGATACCATTTTGTCGACGCATCAAGCAGCGGTTGCAAGCGATCACGACCAAAGGTAGGATTGGTCTTATACTGCTTTTTGTTCTCCAACATTTTGTCTATTGCCGCACGAAAAAGCTGATCCAGGCCGTGCAGGTCTCGTTCAAACAGGTCACGAACACTTTTGGGGCTATTCGGTCTTGTCGTGATCTGCGCTTCAATGGCATCCAGGCGCTGCCTATAGAGTTGTTTAATACGAGGAAGCTGTTGTTCGATGATCTGTTGCTCGATTACTTTAGGATCTGGAGTAGAGAAACCGAAAAGCTCGTGTATGCCCAGGTCGGCATCATGCAAGCCACGTGTCTCCTTTGGAAAGAGTTCGCGCAGCTTACTGTCGAGCGCGCGCCAACGCGCATCAAAGACTTCGGGTTGAAAATACGCGCTGCTATCCACAACCTTCTCAGGCCACTTATAGAGCGCATCCCAGAGATCATTGTGTGTGTAGTCTGGATCGCGTTTTGCCCCAAGATCATAGCCATCGCTCGCCACCTCATAAAACCAGACGTGTTCAGTGCGTGGAGGTCGACCCCTGGCTGTCTTACCGGCCCCTTTTTGAAAAATGAGCACAGAGGTCTTCACACCGGTATATGGTTGAAAAACACCTGCTGGAAGCGAGATCACGCCTTCTAAGAAGTGATCAAATAGCAATTGACGACGTAGTTCCTTATGCGCTCCCGTTGAACCAAACAGGACGCCTTCTGGCACGATTACCGCCGCCTTTCCGCCAGGCACAAGCAGATCAAGTATCAACCAGGTAAAGAGCAGTTCAGTCTTATAGGTAATCGCTTCATTGGCTTTACGTGGATTTTTGGGGAAACGCTCAAAATCCAGGTAGAGGTCTGCTTTATCGATGGTTCCCGTATAGGGAGGATTGGCGACAACACGATTGTAACGCCCACTCTCTTCACGCGTGAGCGAACGTCCTAAGGTATCACGCAACATAACATGCGGATTCTCGATACCATGCAGGATCATATTCATCCAACCAATGCGCACCATGGTACGATCATTATCATAGCCCACAAAGAATTCACCCTGCATACACCTGTTCCAGTGTTCTTGTTCCTCAGGCTTCACAAGTTTATCTAAAATGGTGCGATGCGGCGTTCCATCCCACTCCAATACATACTGTTCTTCTGAAGTATACTGACGTTTGAGATATTGGAGATCATTGATCAGAAAGCCAGCCGTACCAGCAGTAGGATCAATCAGCAGGTGTCCTAATTCGGGTTGAACCAGTTCGAGTAAAAAACGAATGATGTGGCGTGGCGTGCGAAACTGACCATTTTTTCCAGAGGTGTGAATCTCGCTCAGCAGGAACTCAAAGATATCGCCCATGAGATCTTCACCACTGGCATGACTGACGCCTGCAAAGAGACGATCTACCGCCTCAACCGCATCCTGAAATAATTGGATCTTATCTTTAGGGAACTGGAAAAATGCATCTTCCATGGGAGCGCCTAGAATAGCAGAGTTACCAGCAGAGTGATTCATATCTCTTAACGTGTTATGTAATACGCGGAGCCAGGGAAACACATAGCTATTCATATGGTCATAGGGGGTAATCGTGCGTTGCGTCTGGCTATCCGTGATCGTCGATAACCCGCTCAGATAGGTCCAGCTACAGGTACCATGACCCTCACAACCGTTATATTGCTGCTGATCCACTCCACTTAAGGCCATGCGTTTAACACCTACTTTATCTTGTGGATGGTGATCGAGTTCACAGTGCAAACGGGGACCATAGAGCGAGGATTTTCCCTCCTTGAGACGCTGGGCATCCAGAGCCTCCAGGCGCTTCAGGAAAATTAGATATGTGATCTGCTCGATAGAAGTCAGAGGATTGGTCATACCGGCAGACCAGAACATATCCCACAGGTTTGACACCTGCTGTTTCAGCTTAGGCGAGAGCATAATTCTCTCCAGTCAAATCTCTCTGTAGAGATCTCGCGACGATAAAAATAAAACACAGAAAGGCAAAAACCTCCACACCACAATCCTATGCCACCTGATTATTCACAAATTGTAAGATCTCAGTGAGTTCATGAGAATGAAACAACTCCTTTACGTCAGCGATACGATTAAAGGGAGGTTGTGATAACACATCCAGTGTAATATTAATGCTCTCCTCTTCCGCATTTTGCTGAAGGAATGAGCGTAGCGCATAGATGATACGGCGTTGCGTCGACGTATAGCGAGAGTGATCTCGTAAGAAACGCTCGACCGCCTGATTGACGCGTTCCTCCTTGCTAGGCAAACGTTGCACGTCCAGGATATGTTTAACGAAATCTACCAGCGTTACCGATGGATTTTGATACACCTGTCGTAGGATCTCCTCACGAATGAACAGATCGGTATTGCCTAAGAGTCCTTCCAGGATACGTACCTCATCATCGCCGAGTTGCTGTTTCTGCTTGATCTTTATGAGTGCAGGTACCTGCTGGTCGGACAGATCCTTGACCTTCGTCTCTAACTGCTCCCTATAATCATCGACAAATGCCCCTTCACCAGCCGGTCCATACGTAATCCAGCGCCGTTTCTGCATAGTATCGGGAAGAAACAACTTGATAATATGCGGTGGCCTTACTTCGCGATACCGCAGGATGGGAGCTAGTTCCTTCTGAAGGTTAAGTATACGCTGTGGATTCAGGTGAGTCCAGAAATCAGTACTCTCAACCCATGTACGCATCTCCTCTTTCGCACGCACCTCTGGTAAATCTATAGGGAGACGAGCCAGATCCTCTTTGATCTGCCCTTGTAAAAGGTCGATCTCAATCTGATTGCCCTCAAGATAGGCAAGGAGTAGTTGTTCGGTATATAGCTCAAAAAGCATCACGGAGGCATGGACATCTGGGAGAAAGACCATCAGCGGTGCAATAAAGCGATAAAGCTCTCCCTCCGTAGTAATATCTTGTTTTGTCCAGGTCGTATCAGCCTGTAATTTAGTGAGATACGCAGCCCATAGGCGAACCTGTGAATTTACCTCTGGCAACGACTTCACCATAGAATGGAGTTGCTGTACGGTCTCTGTTTCCAGCGCCGTATCATGAAGGGGGCGTACGAGGGCAAGTTTGCGTAAGCGCATACGAAAGAGACGTACAGGAAGGGGTTCGCCGGGATTATTTACTTTTCCTTCGGGATTTTTATCGAACTTATCAAAATTTGTCCAGTGATCAATAATGATGAAATCATTTTTGCGCTCCCCTGTTACGGGGTCGGTCCAAAGACGTGTACCGCGTCCAATCATCTGCCAGAACTTCACCTGGCTATAGACAGGTTTAGCGAAGACCAGGGTTTGAATGGCCGGGACATCAATGCCTGTATCTAGCATATCCACAGAGATTGCCACACGCGGCATATCTCGGCTTTTGAAATCATCCAGCATCTTCTCAGCACGTTCCATGTGGCTATCGATCACACGAGCCATGCCACGAGATTGTAGATCAGGATAGAGGCGGTCAAAGCTTTGCTGAATCTCTAGCGCATGATGATGACTGACAGCAAAGATAATGCTCTTGTGAGGGAGACCACGAGCATCATGGTAACATGTCTGCATAAACTCATCAACAAGTTGATCGTTGGTCCTGGTGTTGGTCACCTTGCGCTCTAAATCACTGCCTTCGAAATTGATCTCATTTAAATCCAGGCCCTGTTCCACAATCTGACGCTGGAACTCAGGAGGAAGTTCACCGGCTTTGATGCCCTCGATCTGAAAATGTGTTTGGGCGGCGAGTACACGAAAGTTCACCAGGTAGTCATTCTCTACAGCCACATCAAAGGGATATTCAAATGAGGGTCGATCATTGACGCAGTCAAAAAGCTGATACGTATTATGTTCAATATAATCGGTAGGTGTGGCTGTCAGGCCAACTTGTAAGGCGTCAAAGTGTGCAAAGATCTCTCTATAGCGGTGATAGATAGAGCGGTGACTCTCATCCGCGATAATCAGATCATAGTAGCCAACTGAGAGTTGAGAGAACACTTGCATCATGCTTGGATATGTCGCGAAATGGATACGACCGCTAGAAGGTGGAGCGCCGCCTTCGATACGGACACGCGATTCGTGTGGAATATAAGACTCAAAAGCCTCACTCGCCTGCTTGACTAACTCACGACGATCAGCCAGAAACAATACACGACGAACCCAACCGGCCCGAAATAGCAGATCGACAAGTGCGATCACTGTACGCGTTTTGCCAGTTCCTGTCGCCATCACCAACAAAAACTTACGCCTTTTTTGCTTGATGCTGTCTAAGACAGTTTGAATAGCTCGTCTCTGATAGCCACGGTCCACAATAGCCGTTTTTGGTTCAAATAAGTGTAACTGTTGACTGTACAAACGCAATTTTTCAAGATTGGCAAGATCCTGAGCAGTATAAAAACCACTTACTAATCTAGGGGGATACAGATCTGGCTCCCAGAAATAGATCTCATCGCCATTACTCAAAAAGATAGAAGGGCGTTTGCCAGTTTGCTCATAGATCAACTCGGCATATTCAGCAGCCTGTTCCATGCCTTCTAAAGGGGAGCGGGATTCGCGCTTTGCCTCTACAATTGCGAGGGGGTCTCCATGCTCATCCAGGAGAACATAATCGGCAAAACGTTGCTCTTTAGAAGATCGAACTGAATACTTTTCTCCGCTCTCATAAACGTGGATGGATTTTTTCCTTAAAGAGAGTTCGGTGGCCAGATTTCCTTTCTCCCGGCTCCAACCAGCTTCAGCAAGCCGTTTATCGATAAATCTCTGGCGTATTTCTGCTTCCGTAGACATTTTGTACTCCCCCATCTATAAAACTGCATTACCGCTTTTGCCTGCTTGTAGAGAAAAGAAGTTCTTATCTAAGTTTTCAGAGAAGAGAAACCAAATAGTCACCGAACAGAACTTATAGAAGATCGATATTCACAAAGTTATCTGGATTATCCCAAATTGACACATCCTCTAGTTACAAAGTTATTTGGATTATACTACATTAGAGCCTCAAGCACTTCGTCCCTCTCCGACCAGAAAGGGCCGCCTTTTTACGAGAGCGAATCTTTGCAGGCGGTCAACTCAGCTCTCGCCATTCTTCAATTTGCTCTTCCTCGGGCTTCTATAGTAGTGAGTCGGCTGGATCGCAAAACGTCTCTTCCCGTTGGTCCCGAGTTCCTCCTCCAACAAGGCTAGAGATGAACGCTGTCCAATCTCTGTACCCTTTCTTCTTTGGTGGATCGGTTTATGGTTGTTTGATCCCTGCCTCTACGAGTGCCCGCTCCAAGAGGTCACGCAGCCCGAGGGTTGCTGTCCATTGGTCAAGATACGCCCAGTCGAGCACGCTTGCCTGCGTTCTCAGGATACCAAGAATATCGTTCCACTGTCGGGAAGAGACACCTCCGCCCATCTGGTACCACTCCAACTTGTTGACGATGGTATTTTCAGGTGAGGCCATAGGAAAGGCGCGTCCTCCTTGCTGCAAGGGTTGCTGTATTACGTGGTGCAAGGCATCCTGGTCGAACGCACGCGTTTTGAGAACGAAGATATCCACCTTCATGAACGTTTCGTTTGAAATGAGATTAAACGAGGAGCGACGACTAATGGCATCGCGTATCGAAGCTTCTACTATGTAGTAGTCGTTCTCGAGCAGCGCGACGAAGGGTCGTACCTGGGAGGGGTGCAGGTCCGCAACAATATCGACATCCTGGGTTGGACGAGCTTGCCCGAACACAGAACTGGCCACAGACCCACCAATATGATAGGGCACGTTGAGCCGCTCCAATGCGTCAATGATCGGAGTCACGGTACGTACGATATCGGTAATATTCATTGACATAAAACGTCCTCCTTTGGCATCATTAAAGAGCTTATAAGACAGTACAGCAAGTACTAGAAAAGAATCAGCAAAAAAAGCTTTCCTCGGAGGGCTATTCCTCTTAGGTGCCAAGATAGGAGGACCAGGGGTTTTATCTTAGGCTCTCTCTTCTTTCAGTCCCGCATCAACCAGGCTCCGTTCCAGGAGGGGGACGACATCGAGCAGTGTAGCCAGCCTTTCAAGAGTCGCCAGATGAATTGTGGGTCCCTGAACTTTGAGCAGACCGAGCAAGTCGTACCAGACATCATCGGCCCTTTCATAACTGCTCTTGAATTGCACAAGTAGCAACACGGCAATATCCTCTGGCGAGAGTACCTTGACAGGGCGGCTTCCCTCAATCAGCACGAGCGGACGTGCTCGGCCTAACATTTCCTTATCGACCGCTCGCGCTTTTAGCGGCGACACAACAACTTTGAGCAGGGACATCAGGTGAATAAGGGTGAAAGATGTTCCCTGTTGGAGAGCCGTTTGCGCTTCGTTCTGCTGGAAGAAGTACTTTGACACTAGTTGCTCGCGGAGAGAGAGACTATGACGTAATTCTAAGGCTGCAACGACATCGAGGTGTAGTGTTGCGCGCTGCATGCCGTAGAGCGAACTCGCCAGCGAGCCACAAAGAGCATAGGGGACACGCAGGTCATTCAGGACTTCAAAGAGCGGGGTGAGCGTTGCCAGAAAGTCAGGCGTACCGGTGGGATACACTTCACGCTCCTGTAACAAGACACTCAACTCGTCAACCATGTCTTTACCGTAATGTCTTTCAGCGTAAAGAAGCAGCACCTCCTGCTCAGTAGCCTGGGGGTAGAGCTGCTGTACATTGATTCTGCCAGCTTCGATCATCGAGTGGCTCCAGGATTGAACAAAACTGAAACGCCTGCTAAAGGGAGCCGCTCGTATCCTGTCAATAAGTACGCGTTCAGCATCGGGGCTTGTGTCAATCGATTGTGTTTTCATCCGCGTTTCTCCGCAAATGGGCGCCTGATAAAAAATCACCAAACTACAAGCCCCTCCTACACATCCAGACTCGCATTCTTCGCGTGACTCTCAATAAACCGCTTGCGTGGCGCAACCTCATCGCCCATCAGCATATTGAAGACCTTGTCGGCCTCGACGGCCTCCTCGATGCTGACCTTCAGGACGGTGCGCTTCTCCGGGTCCATGGTGGTGTCCCAGAGGGTATCCGGGTTCATCTCGCCCAGACCTTTGTAGCGGCCGACCTCCGGCTCTTTGCCGTTGTGGCCCGCTTTGTACTCCTCGATCAGGGCGTCGCGCTCTTCTTCGGTGTAGACATAATGCACCTGCTTGCCCATCTTGACGTGGTACAGCGGCGGCTGCGCGATGTAGAGGTGACCGTCGGTGATCAGCGGCTCCATGTAGCGGAAGAAGAAGGTCAGCAGCAGCGTGCGAATGTGCGCGCCGTCAACATCGGCGTCTGACATGATCACGATGCGCCCGTAGCGCAGTCGCGTCATGTTGAATTGATCGCCGATGCCCACACCGATGGCGGTGATGATGTTCTTGACCTCTTCGTTCTTGAGCATCTTGTCGAGCTGGGCGCGCTCGACGTTGAGGATCTTGCCACGCAGGGGCAGGATGGCCTGGAAGTGGCGGTCGCGACCCTGTTTTGCGCTCCCGCCGGCGGAGTCGCCCTCCACGAGGTACAGCTCGCAGCGGTCGGGGCGGCGCTCGGAGCAGTCGGCCAGTTTGCCAGGTAGCGTGGTATCC
>JACDAE010000161.1 GCA_013695595.1 Ktedonobacteraceae bacterium
AGGCGGCCATAGGCGATATTTTCGCGTATAGTCGCGCCGAAAAGGACCGGCTCTTGCAACACAATACCAATCTGTTCGCGCAAACTTTTGGCCTGCACAGAGCGGATATCGTACCCATCGACGGTAATACGCCCTCCCTGGACATCAAAAAAACGGGGTATCAGGTTGGCGATCGTTGTTTTGCCCGCGCCACTCGGTCCAACCAGCGCGATGACCTTGCCCTGCTCGGCCTCAAATGTCAGGTCGTGCAGCACCGTTGTTTGAGCATCATAACTAAACTGGACCTGCTCAAAGCGTACATCTCCTGCAATCGGTGGTAAAGCAGGTGCACCGGGTTCATCGGCAATCGTCACCGGCTGATCCAGCAATTCGAAGACGCGTTCGGCAGCCCCCAGAGCGGTCTGGAACTGAGCATACAGATTGCCGAGATTAATAAAAGGTTGCGAGAGGATACCAAAGTAGATCACAATAGTTGCCAGGATGCCAATCGTGAGGCTTCCACTGAGGACTGCCGAGCCAGCATACCAGAGAAATATGGCGATGCCAGCAGAGCTGATCAGGCCTGTACCTCCCTGCACAAGACTTTGTAGGCGCGAACGCTTCCTCACAATACCAAATTGTTGCCATGCGATGGTATTATATCGTTCAATCTCGTAATCCTCACGTGTGAATGCCTTGACGATCTTGGCATTGCTGATAGCTTCCTCCGATGATGCCGTTGCCTCACTCAATTTTGTGAGTTCTTGCTTCGTAAATCTACGTAGTGAGCGACTGGCAATGATGGGCAAAAATGCGACCGGGAACAGGATGAGCGCGGTAATCAGCAAGGTCGGGCCAAATGAGACGCTTGATGGCACAAGCGCAACGTTGATATTGAACTGGCGCGCCGCCGCCAGTATAGTGTTCGGTCCTCCGATAATAACTATCAGGCCAAGGATTAAAGTGAGCAAGCTCTGCACAAAGCTAATGAGGTTATTGGTGATCGCTGCCCGTATCAAGGATACGTCGTTGGTCAGGCGACTCAATAATTCTCCGGTGCGGTTCTCCTGAAAAAAGCTCAACGGCAGCTTTTGTAGATGGCTAAAAAGGCGTATACGTAGTTCGATCACCACTTTTTCGCCAATATTGGTCATCCAGTAATTCTGTACGAAATTGATGATGGCCTGCGCAACACCCAGACCAAGTAATAGAAAAATAATGGTATGCAACTCACTCACATTTTTGCTGACAGCGCTATCGATGATCTGCCCTGTTAAGGCTGGATAGGCAATCGTTAATGCACTGCTAAGCGATGCAGCTAAAAGAATGATAGTAAGTTGCCACCAGTAGGGACGGGCCAGTTCGAGAAGACGGCCAATGCGATAGCGGGTGGGTTTCACCTTACTATGTGGACGGTCGGAATCTTGTTTATAATTACGTGGTTCTCGCACATGCGACTCCTCGTTGCTATTCGGCAATGGGTGTATTTATCTGATCATTATCTGTTACGTTTTTTGTGGTATAGGGTTGTAGATGGAATCAGAGATTGCCATGAAGAGGATACGCACTTTTTTTGTTCCCTTATATCCAGAAACCTTCTTCCTTTCCTCTCTTCTCTCTTAGTTGTATACGATAGCTCGATAAAAGCCAACTCGACTTGATACTACTTGCTATTACTCGATTTTGATCGACGAAAGGATGGACGTTGATCGAGGTAGGACAGGTGGGAAAGCAACAGGCATATAAATCGCGCCCCTACACCAATGGGAGTGCCATGGCCAGTTGGCCTTGCATACGTTCCATTGGTGTAGGGGCGCGATTTATATGCCTTTTTTGGTCTTTATAAAGATGCAGATGCCACAATCGACTGCATCCCGGCCCATTCACGCCAGATATTCGTCATGCACTCCCAGCGCCAGGCATCATGATTTTTGTGGATGAGGCGGAAGAAGATGCCATAACGAGTAAAAGGTGATGAATTCCCGGTGATCCCATGAGCCAACTGATAATGGCAGAGGGCGGCATCGCCCACCTGTGCGGTGATCTGCTGTGGCTGAGGTAGCTCAACCGAAGGTAGACCATTGAGCAGGCTTTGTGGGCCATGTTCTTTGAAGGCGCTCTCGTATAATCGGTGGCTTCCCGGCCAGACGGCGAGATTACCCATATCATTGTGCGGAATATCGTTCAAGAAGACACCGATGAGCGCGGTAAAATTTCGGATGGTTCCTTCTGGCACACCATTATTGGGAGAATACATCCCATCCAGGTGCGGTGTCGCTTTGGCTGCCTCTCTCATCATGGGAAAGCGCAGCGCGATCTGCCCATACTGAACTGGCTGTATGGCATCTGGACCTATCGCAGACTCGGCAATGCTCCACAAGGGAGAGGCATTGAGCAGGCGCGTAATAGGCGGAGCTGTGGTCAACTCAGGGCAAAACGTCTGTGAACGGAATATGGGGAGACGGTCTGGATCTATCCCTTCTGAGCCAAGCGAGGCATTGATTGCACGTAATGCATCGTGAACGAGTTCCATTGGAACAATCCCTGGTAGCTTGACGAAGCCTTGCTCATAAAATGTTTGTTTTTGCTCGTGTGTGAGTTCCAATGTAGCACTCTCTTTCTTAGATTGTGGGTAAGAACCTGTTTCATCTTATCATAATTGAGAATGTTGCTGCGCTGCTGCACTGGATCTGCATCCCTCAGGGGGAAACGTTGGGAAGTGGCGTAGGGGCGTGTGCATTCAATAATCGGAATGTCGCGAATTAAGGTAGGGCATCAGGTTATGTTGTTTAATAAATAAATCCAGGTATCAGGACAATGAACCAGAGGATCACTGTAGGGAAGCCATTTATGACTCCGTGGCGATTACCATACCGCACGGGACCATATGGGGCCACACGGAATCATAAATGGCTTCCCTACAGTGATCAGCTTTAACCCACGATGAGCATACCTGAATCAGCATGCATAGCGTCCCTGACGCTGTACGCGTTTAAAGTGGTAGAATAGAAGACTGAACATCTTTCACGTAACACGGAGAAAGCGTACCAATCATGAGCCTGCCACCCAAAACAACAACACCGAATGGGCACACCTCGCATCGTCTCTTTGCCAATTATTACGAACGTACCTCGCGCAATGGTGGAGAAGAACGCTTTATGAAACTTCTGCGCCAGGAGGTAGTCGGACAGGCACACGGGCACGTGCTGGAAATCGGTGCTGGCAACGGACTCAACTTCGCTTTCTATCAGTCTACTACAGTCGAGCATGTAGAAGCCATTGAGCCTGATAGCGTTATGTTGAGCTATGCTCGCACACGAGCGCAGGCGGCTCCAGTGCAAGTCAATCTCATTCAGGCTCCCGTGGAGAAGTTGCCTTTCGCGGATGAGAGCTTCGAGAGTGTTGTCGCCACATTAGTCTTCTGCTCAGTCGGCGATCCACAGCGTGGGCTGAGCGAGGTGCGCCGTGTGCTCAAGCCAGGCGGTACGCTACTGATGATCGAACACGTGCGGGCACATGGAACCATCGCCTCAACCATGCAGACTATCATCACCCCCCTCACACGCTTGATGGCTGGCAACTGCCATTGGAACCGCGACACTGAAAAAACTGTGCTTGAGACGGGCTTTAAGATCGAACAGAAGCGCAATCTGACATGGTCCATGCTCCCATTCGTCGTGCTACGCGCAATAAAATAAATATGCAAGCTTGCCCTATACCTTCATGGTCGCTTCTGTTGTTGAAGAGGTGCAGGCATCTGCACCTGTACCGCGTTACGCCTGGCCTTGCGCTTTTTATACCAGATCCTGAGACGTGCGATCACAAGGACGAGTAGGCAAAGCATGAGCAGTGCGGCGTTGCCCCAGAGAATAAACGCGTGTATCGTCGTAACATAAGGATGTGCAAAAAAAGCATAGAGCAAGCAAGCACAATTTGTAAGCAGCACAAGCCCAAACAGAAATGGATCTAACCGTTTCTTGATAGTGAATAGTAGGGCTTTCGGCGAAAGCCCTGACGGGGCAGCACGCCATGAGCGTACACACACAAAGCTACAAAAACCGATGAAAGAGAGCAGAAGCAAGAGAAAATAGGGTATCAAAAATGGGCTACCATAGAAGCCACTCTGGTTGAGAGATATAAAAGCGAGATAAAAAAAAGGAAACGCAAAACGCCACGACGACTGCGTAGAAATATTCAAGCCCATGAGTGTGCTTTTGACTTCAGCCATAGTATGGGGCCGCCGGGCAGGGTCTTTATCCATCATTTGAATGAGCAATGCCTGGAGCTTCCAGGGGATACTGACATCCGCTGGCAACCCTTCCAAACGGATCTCCAGGGGTTCCTTGCCCGTGAGCAGCGTCTGCAATGTTGCGCCCAGGCCATAGATATCGGTCTGCACCGTCGTCTGGGTGCGCCCATACTGCTCTGGCGCAGCATAGCCCGGAGAACCAAGCGGGCCCGTATCATGAGCCTGCCCCGGACGATAACGGCGCGCAATACCAAAGTCGATGAGGTAGAGGCGATCCCAGGGAGTATACATAATATTGCCCGGCTTGACATCACGGAAGATTATCGAGGGCTTCTGGTCGTGCAGATACGACAGCACATCACAGAGCGCAATGCCAATCTTGACGACCTGCTTCACCGAGAGCCTCCCTTTGGGAGCATGTGCGAGCAGTTCTTCGAGCGTCTGTCCCTCGACATAATCCATCACAATATACCAATGTTCGGGATCTGTGAAATGATGAAAGATATGTGGAAGATTTTTGTGCTTCAGCTCAGAGAGCAGGGTTATCTCACGGTTGAATGTATCCGTCACTTCGATTTTTTCCTGGGCGCTCAGCGCAATCATATTGATTTCTTTGAGGGCAACGATTTTACCATGCTGCTGCTTATCACGAGCTTTGTAGACGGTGCCAAAGCCACCTTCGCCAACTCTAGCGAGGATACGATAACGATTTGCGATTACGGTATTAGGTCTGTGCGATGCGCTCATATTGCTTCCCTTGCATAGAATACTATTTGTTTTTTTCTATTTTACATTACGTGAAGGAAGATATGGAGATTCTATTCAGTCAACTGTATTTCTCATAGAGATAACGTTTATTACAACTTCTATATGCATTCAAAAATTGCTATGTTTGACTCAGGAGGAATTCGGGAGTATAGTAATAAGCGTCTCTTATAATTGTTTGTTCGTGAGCGCTAACGTTCACGATGCTGCGTCATAGCTCATAGAATCAGGGAAAGATTCTGGAGCTGTGGAGGTCAAATCGACCAACGCAAGGAAAGGAAAGCAAGGAAAGCTATGTCAGAACATTCCTCTATGCACAAAGGTTTCTGGAAACAGAGACGCCTCTATGTCACGCTAGCTCTACTCGTGCTGATCGTGTCAGCCTTCGCAGGCAGGGCAAGCATTCCCAGAGCGCACTCGGCTCCATATCAAAACACCAATGCAGCGTCGCCCGCAGTGGCATTTCCGGGCGCAGTAGGCTTTGGCAGCAACGCAACAGGTGGTGGGAGCAGCCCGGCCTACCTCGTCACTAACCTCAACGACTCTGGTACTGGCTCGTTTCGAGATGCTGTGAGCAAGAGCAATCGCGTCATCAACTTTAGCGTGAGTGGATATATCCGCCTGTCATCGGCGGTGAGCGTGTCCAGCAATCTAACCATCAATGGGCAGACCGCGCCGGGCATCGGCGTTGGCGTTATGGGGCGCGAGGTCTCCTTCAGCGGCGCATCAAACGACATCGTACGAAACATTCGCTTCCGCCAGGGCGATCTCGATACGGCAAAGAGCAAAAGCACGCTCAACCTTCTCAACGCCAACACCCTGATCTTTGACCACGTATCCGTCGAATTTGGGCGCTGGAATGATATCGATAGCGTGGGCGCGAAAAACATTACAGTGCAGAACTCCATCATCGCTGATCCGATCGGCCAGCAGTTCGGTGCACATACCGAGACCGGTCCCTACACGTGGTACCACGATGTATTCGCCAATTCACATAACCGCAATCCGCTGGCTAAGGATAATACACAATTCATTAATAATGTGGTGTACGACTACCAGGCTGGCTATACGGCAGGAAATTCCAGCGGCCACTTCTCCGATGACATAATCGGTAACTACTTTATCACAGGTCCAGCGACCACAAATCCCGCAAACACCTACTTCCAGATGAACAACCAATCGGTATTCAATAAAGACAACTACCTGGATAGCTCGAAGAATGGTACGCTCGATGGGCAACCACTCGCCCTCAGTGGTGGTGCCACTGCATTGTCGGCACCCTGGTCATCCACAACGAATAGCATCCCGACCAGCAGTGCGGCGAGTGCATACACGTATGTGGCTGCCAACGCAGGTGCTCAACCACGCGATCAGGTGGACAGCCAGGTAATGGGCAATGTTACCTCACTGGGCCGCACGGGCAGCCTGTGGACAACCCAGAAGGCAACCAACCTTGGCAACGATGGCTATGGCGACGC
>JACDAE010000093.1 GCA_013695595.1 Ktedonobacteraceae bacterium
GAATGACAGCGGTCATAACGCAAGGTCAATTGCTGGTGGCACTTGTGCACACAACCATCGTTACAATCTTCTTCTCTGTGCTTTGCTATCTCTGTATGCAGCTTGGCTGGCCCTGGAAGAGAAACAAAGAGCGTCAACAAGATATTGTGAGTGAACAGTTAGAGTTGAACACCGTCTCATAGTTTCGCATTCAGAGATAGCGGTTATGTTGCAGTGAGGTCCATAACCGCTATCTCTGGTCGGCAAGCGAAACGAAATTGGGGTGGTAGCATACCGAGGCCACTGTTGGTGTAGAGCAGCATATTGCCAACAGAGTAGAGTCCTTTGGGATATTTATGCGATAGGGCGGGCAATATCAGCGGCCCATGAAAAGGAATGCGTACCTGACCACCATGAGAATGGCCGGAAAGCTGAAGATCGATGCGTTTATTGTATGCTGCCACATCCGCAAAATCCGGCTCATGGACGAGGAGTATTGCAGCACCATTCTCTGGAAGAGCCGCAGTCAGTTGATTGAGTAATGGCAGGTGTGTCCAGATCGATGCTGGAGTACCATAGTTCGATGGCCAGAGATCGTCCAGGCCAACGATATGCAACATCTCATCTCCCCGGTGCAGCGTATACGTTTTATTGTCAAGCTCCTGTACATGACCGGCCTGCAAGCATGCACGTATCCATTCGATGCCAGATGGATGATCGTGGTTCCCCAGTACTCCAAACACGCCGTCTTTTGTGCGTAGATCGCTCAAATGAGATAACGTAGCCTTTAAGTCTGGTCGGTAAGAGGTAACAAAGTCGCCCGTGATGACGACTATATCGGCTTGTAATGTATTAATTGTTTCTACCAGATTCGCCAGGCGCCCTGCAACCATAAATGTATCATCTGCATGGATATCGCTGATCTGCACCATTCTATAGCCGTGAAATGCTTTGGAGAGTCGTGGTAACGCAAATTGTTGATAGGTGGTATCAAACCAGTTTGGCTCAATAGTATGTGCGTAATAGAGTGTTCCAGCGCCCGCCGCGCTGAGGCCAAATGTTGTAGCGAATGTTCCCTTTAAGAAAGTACGTCTTGTTATGGGCATTGTTTTCTATATTTCTCCAGGCTCTCCTCCACTGGAGAGCATCTTCCATTTATACGATTGTAGATTGATAAAGGTTTATTATTATCGAAAACCATGGTATGGGTTTCTATTATTGAACGTTTATAGGCCCTCAAATGATACAAAAATGCTGCAATATCAGCTATATTGGGCACCCCAAAAGTATTAAATACATACAAAGGGTAGGGACGCTATAAATATGGTCCCTACCCTTTGTACATAATCAGATTCATAGGTTAATGTTGACCGTACACGTGGGTATAGCGGTAATGGAGCTTATCGACATCGTCGGGGGCAAGCGCAGATGGGTTTCCGAGTTGGCGGGCGAGCCAGACGGTGGCGGCAACATCCTCGGTCATCACCGCCGCTTTGACCGCCGCCTCCGCGTTCTTGCCTATCGTGAAGACGCCGTGATTCTGCAGGAGCGCGGCAGGACTACGCGATCCTTCCAGCGTCCGTATCACTTCTTGCCCAATCTCTTCACCACCGATGAGGGCGAAGCCTCCACAAGGAATAGGTCCACCGAATTCGTCGCCCATTGCAGTCAACACGCAAGGGATGCTCTGTCCCACGGCGGCAAATGCTGTGGCATAGCGCGAATGCGTGTGAACCACACCTCCTACATCGGATCTTTGCCGATAGATATAGCAGTGTGAAAGCGTATCGGAAGAAGGTGAAAGCTCGCCCTCTATCACTTTTCCGTTCTCATCAACTATCACCATATTTTCAGGTGTGAGCTGGTCGTATTTGAGGCCCGAAGGCTTAATAACGATCAAACCACTGGCGGGATCACGTCCGGAAATGTTGCCGCTGGTCCAGGCTACCAGATTATTAGCTGGTAGGAGAGCATGCAGGCGAGAAACCTCGGCACGTAGTTCAGATAACAGCATTTAGTTTCCTTCTTTCGCCTGGAAGCGAATGCGTTTGAGCCGCTTCATTACATCGTTAGCGCCACGACCAAACGTATCGTACAATGTCGTATAGTCTTTATAGAGTGCGTCATAGACCTCGCGATACTCAGGACGTGGCAGAATTGGGTCTGGGCGGCGTTTGCCCATAACATGAGAAGCACTGGGAATATCGGGATAGATGCCTGCCGCTACCGCTGCGTGAATCGCTGATCCCAGCGCGGGTGCCTGAGAAGATCCTGCCAGGTAAAGTGGCTTACCAATAACGTCGGCGTAGATATGGGCAAGCAACTGGTTTTTCTCTGGCAGACCACCCGCACCGATCAGCGTATGAATGGGCACGCCTGCATGCTCGTAGGCGTCTATGATGGTTTTGGCTCCAAATGCGGTGGCCTCGATAAGCGTCCGGTAGATTTCCGCCGGGGTAGTGGAGACTGTCAGGCCCAGGATGAGTCCAGTAAGGTCAGTATCGACCAGAGTGGAGCGATTGCCCAACCACCAGTCCAGTGCCAGCAGGCCAGACTCGCCGGGCTGAAGCTGTGCCGCCTCCTGTTCAAGATAGGTGTGAAGCGATATACCCTTTGCTTGAGCTGCATTATGGACATCAGGTGGCACCGCATGATCCAGGTACCAGGCAAAGATATCACCGACTCCGTTTTGTCCGGCTTCATAGGCATAGAAACCTGGGATGACGCCATCTTTCACGACGCCACAGATGCCATCGACATCGTGCAGCTCTTCGCCGAGCAGAACATCGCAGGTACTGGTTCCCATAATGAGAACATACTCGCCCGGCCCCACTGCGCCGACGGCTGCATTTGTGACGTGAGCATCCACATTGGCAACGGCAACGGGTGTTCCCACTGGTAGCCCGGTCCACTCTGCGGCTTGTTTGCTCAGGCCACCAGCCTTTGTGCCCAGTTTGAGGAGTTCTGTACTCATACGGGTTGTAACAATATCGGCGAAGCGTGGATGAAGTGCCGCAAAGAAATCTTCAGATGGGAATTTGCCATCCTGATAGAGCGCTTTATAACCAGCCGTACAAATATTGCGCGTCTCCTGTCCGGTGAGTTGCCATACAACCCAGTCGGCAGCTTCGATCAGGCGGTCGGACGCGTCGTATACGTCGGGCGCTTCTTCTAAAATCTGGAGCGCTTTGCTAAAGAACCATTCGGCTGAATATTTGCCACCATAGCGTGCCAGCCAGTATTCGTTGCGTTCCTCGGCAACCTTGTTAATGCGGTCAGCCTGCGGTTGCGCGGCATGATGTTTCCAGAGCTTTACCCAGGCATGGGGCTTCGCACGCCATTCTGGTAGAAAGCATAAGGGGGTTCCGTCGTGCTTCGTTGGCAGCATGG
>JACDAE010000214.1 GCA_013695595.1 Ktedonobacteraceae bacterium
CTCAATGCGTAGCGCAGGTACCAGCGCACGCACAAGAGAATGATGTCGGCCTGGAAATGACGCCATTTGAACGGATGCTGGCTTTGCTTGCTCATGGAAGGGACCTCTTTCGCTCTTTTCTCCTCACTCTCCCAGATCAGCTTTTTCTTTGCAACACAACCCCATTGGTTGTTTGAAAAACCGCTCGCAGCGCGCGAACTGTTGCATGCAGCGGTTGTAAATTCGGGCGGTTCGTGTGACGCCGTGTATCACCCATAACTGACACAAGCAAGGACAGGCTGTTCGCGTTCTAAGAACAGCCTGTCCTTGCTTGTATAATATGGTCTTTTCCTTTAAAACGGTCAACGATATTTGGACGATGCCTCGTTCATGAAGTAGTAATCGCCGTCGAGATCTGCCAGGAGACCAGGTTGTGCGGGATGCCACCCCAACCATTGTTGGGTCAGCGTGCTCGATGCCGGGCAGTCCAGCGAGAAGAATTGCCCGAGGAAGCCGAAGTGGTCGCCTGCGTCCTCAGGAGAGATGGCGACCACCGGGAGGTCGAGATGCCGACCGATCACCTCGGCGATGGCGCGGACCGGCACACCCTCGTCTGCGACCGCGTGCAGCACTGATCCCGCCTGAGCCTTCTCCAGCGCCAACCGGAACAGATGGGCTGCATCGAGTCGATGTACGGCAGGCCAGCGATTGGACCCATCGCCCGGATAAGCCGACACGTTCTTAGCACGCGCAATGCTGATGAGGGTCGGGACAAAACCGTGGTCGCCCTCGCCATGCACCGTCGGAGACAGTCGCACGACTGACGAGCGCACACCGCGCTTCGCCAGCGCGATCGCTGCGTTCTCCGATGCGATCCGGGGTACGACTGATCCGGCGTCGGCCACGTCCTCCTCCGTCCCGAGGCGCCCCGTCGGGAGAAAGAATGTGAGCATCAATATTGCCGAGGTGACCACGAATGGCTTGCCGGAGCCTTCGAGCACCGCCCCGATCGTCTCGATGGCACGCAGATCCGTTTGGGTGGCCCTCGCAAAATCGGAAAAATTGTGAATAAAGGCGGTATGAATCACGCCGTCCGAGGCAACCACTCCGCTGCGCAGGCTGTCAAGATCATCGAGCGCACCGTAGTGTACCTCTGCGCCAGCAGAGGCGAGCGAGGCAGCGCCTGCCTCGGAGCGAGCCAGGCCGAGAACCTGATGCCCGGCAGCTAAAAGCTCGCGGACGATAGCCGAGCCAATATATCCGGTCGCGCCGGTCACGGAAACTCTCATAGGAAATTCCTCCAGTAGACGTACGCTTAGGGTTTTGGTGGCGTTGCCACACACTGTATGTGCCAGTCCGGCCAGCAATGTAGCCAGCATCTCTCCCGACGACAAGCGTTCCGTGGCCCCGCAGACGCATCGAGACACTGTCCTTGTCGCCTTGTCGCAGAAACGTTGTTTTCGACACCTCCAAAGTGTATACTGAAAGGAATACTAGAACAAGAGGAGCGTTTATCATAGGAGTGAGACTCCTATATTCCCGCGAAGAAGGCGGACAAAGGAAGGAGAGGGAACGATGGAACGCGAGCAGGAGTCCCAACGCTTGCAAGAACTCGGAGATTTTCTGCGCACCAGGAGGGCTCGGCTGGCGCCTGAAGACGTAGGACTGCTACGAGGAAGCAGACGACGAGTGCCCGGACTCAGACGCGCAGAAGTGGCCCACCTGGCAGGCGTCAGTGTGGACTGGTACACCTGGTTGGAGCAGGGACGCCCGATAACCGTTTCGACGCAGATCTTAGAAAGCCTCGTGCAGGCGTTGCACTTACATGCCAATGAGCGAGAACATCTCTTCTTCTTAGCCCACCAACAACCTCCTCCAGCGAGGGCCATGGAGCTTGAGACCGTGAGTCCGACGTTACAGCACTTCCTCGATCATCAGGGGTTCAGTCCAGCCTTTGACTTAGGACGACGATTGGATGTGGTGGCCTGGAACGAAGCGGCCCGCGTCGTCTTTGGCGATTTTGGCCAGATGACCACCTTTGAACGCAATTCCGTCTGGCGACTCTTTACCTCACCAGCCCATCGGCAACTGCTTGTCGATTGGGAAGGACATGCGCGACGGGTCTTAGCCCAATTCCGTGCGAGTTGTGGTCGCTATCCTGGGGACCCCCGCTTGACCGAGTTGATCCAGGATCTGATGCTTCGCAGCCCGGAATTTCGGGCTTGGTGGTCCGATCATGAGGTGCTCGGTGCGACAGAAGGTCACAAAACGTTCAATCATCCACACGTGGGCTATCTGCTGTTTGAGCATCTCACGTTTCAGGTGGTTGATGCGCCCGACCTCAAAGTGAATGTGTATACTCCGTTGGATGAAGCAGATACCCCGGCCAAAATGTCCCGACTCCTCTCAGAGAGAGCGAGCGTCTCAAGTGGGTTCTGAGCAACCTTCCACGTGTCACGATGTCATTGATCAGCCAGGTATTGTCAACTTGTTCGTAGGAGTGTGGCTAATTGCTGAGCCATAAAGAAGAAAGACGTTGCAGAGCGGCGAGAAGCTTGGGAGAGCGTAGAGCTAGCTAACCAGTTTCACTCCGGTCACCTCATTCCAAGTCTGGAATCGGTTCTGTAAAGTGGCATGGTAATCTTGAGCACTCATGCGGTGCCTTCGCGGTTGAAAATGACCGGAGATGGGACCAAAGGCAGAAAGAAAGCGTTGTGCCTGTTTTGCTGATTTAAATCTGCGCATTTTCTTCTCGCGCAGCCGTGTGGATTGGTGCGAATTTTCCGCCCTGTTGTTCAATCCTTTGTGCTGCCGATGCTCCACGCTAGGCAGGATCTCACGTTTGGCCGCACCATAACTCCTGAGTTTATCGGTAATAATCACGCGCGGAACGTATTGCAACCCCTTAAGAAATTTACGGAAAAATCTCTTGGCGGCCTTTGTGTTGCGTCGGCTCTGCACCAGGATATCAAGCACGTTGCCATCCTGATCCACTGCTCGCCACAGGTAGTGTCTCTCGCTACGGATGGTGAGGAAGACCTCATCCCTATACCATGTGTCGCCACAGCGAGGACGACGACGACGCAATTCATTGGTGTAGGTTTGCCCAAACTTCAAACACCACTGACGCACCGTTTCATAGGTCACGACGATTCCTCGTTGTGCCAGAAGCTCTTCTACATCGCGAAAACTGAGCGAGAAGCGAAAATACAACCAAACCGCGTGGCTGATGATTTCAGGTGGAAAGCGGTAGCCTTTGTAATTGGGAGGAGTGGTGTTTGTTTTCATGAAGCTATTTTAGCATATCGTTCAGCTGTGTTACCAAGTTGACAATACCCCTATTCAGCAAGGATGCCCAGTACTACTGCAATCTGGTATACCTTTTATCCTATTTATCTACAAGAAATTTTAGATATAATTATGAAGATCTAATACATTAGGAAGCCTCCCACACCTGCACCGTTCCATCAGCGCCTCCCGAGGCAATTCGCTTCCCATCTGGAGACCAGGCTACTGTATACACAGGTTTATCATGGCCTGTATACTTATAGAGGAGAGTACCATTGCTGGCGTCCCACACCTGCACCGTGTAATCACTACCTCCCGAGGCGATCCGCTTCCCATCCGGAGACCACGCTACGGTAATCACAAAGTCTGTATGGCCTGTGTAAATGTAGGCACCAGTACCATCAAGTGCATTCCACACCTGCACGGGAGCAGATGTATCCCCTGTTGAGGCGATCCGCTTCCCATCCGGAGACCAGGTCACGGCATTCACAATACTATACTTTTGCTGATGAGTGTAGAGACGAGCACCATCAACTCTATCCCACACCTGCACCGTTCCATCAGAACCTCCCGAGGCAATACGTTGGCTATCCGGCGACCATGCGACTGCATTCACGAAACTCGTATGGCCCGTATATGTGTAGAGGTGAGAATCATTGCTGGCGTTCCACACCTGCACCGTCTTATCACTACTTCCCGAAGCGATCTGCTTCCCATCTGGAGACCACGCTACTTGATTGATATAATCGGAGTGGCCTGTATATTTGTAGAGGAGGGTACCATTGTTGTCATCCCATATCTGCACGGTCTCATCATTACCTCCCGAAGCGATCCGCTTCCCGTCTGGAGACCACGCGACCGCATACACATAACTGAAGTGGCCTCTATACGTGTAGGAATGACTACCATCGGCTGCGTCCCACACCTGCACCGTCTTATCACCACTTCCCGAGACGATCCGCTTCCCATCTGGGGACCACGCGACCGTCGTCGCAGTAGCAAAATATGGTCCTTTGCGAATATAGAGTGCAGTTCCTATCGGCGGTCCGGCTTGCGTCGCTTTCGATGGTGTAGTTTGAATCTCCCACAATGCTACAAGGGCTCCAGTTCCTATTGCCAACCCTGCTGCTCCTACAAGTATCTTCCTTCGTGAAAGATTCCAACTAAGAGATGGAAGCGAAGAACTACTTTGTTTTTTTATTTCTGGCAGAGGCTTCACTGTCACCACTGCCTCTTCGGAGGATAGTGTGACCGGAGGTTCGGGATTCGGCTCGAACAGATCAGGAACACTATAGTGGGTCATGGACAGGCTGGCATCGAAGAGCGCGGTGGCAAAGGTGCGTATATTGGCGAAACGCTCTTCTGGCTCTTTGGCGAGGCATTTCATCACAACTCTTTCGACCTCTTGTGGGACGCCAGGAGCTCTTTGAAGCAATGATGGAGGAGGAACGTTACAATGCTGAGAGATGATCTCCCAGGGCGTTCCATGAAATGGGCGTTCTCCTGTCAGCCATTGATAGGTGCAGATTCCCAGAGCATATTGATCGCTGGCAGGTCGCGGTTTGCCCTGAATCTGTTCTGGAGCCATGTAGGGAATGGTGCCAACCATTTCTTGCGTCCTCAAGGAGTGTTCAGAGTGCGCAATGGTGGCAATGCCAAAGTCAGCTAGCAGGATCTGCTGCTTCTGGCCCAGCAGCATATTCTGTGGTTTGACATCACGATGGATCAGGCGGCGGTCATGAGCATACTGTAATGCTGATCCCGCCTGATTCACATAGGAGCAAACCAGATCCAATGGCAGGCGTGTTCCCAGGGGATGACGCTGATACAATGTACCATTGGGTACGTAATCCATGATGAGAAAGGGCACATCATTCTCAACGCCAAAATCTCGGATAGGCACGATGTTGGAATGCTGGAGTTTTATCATACGTGCTTCGTGTAGAAAGTCTTTGAGAGTATCTGGAGTCAGGTGAACTTTGAGCACCTTCACGGCAACTGGCGTATGCTCATGGATGTGTTCGCCCAGATAGACCTCACCAAAGGCACCTACTCCTATCAACCGCCGTAAGTAATAGTCGTCGATGCGCTGCCCGATACGATCTGCCATGACGATCTCCTCTAGCTTTAACCTACACTATGAAGTATTGTATAGAAGAAGATCAATGCTGTCAATGAAGTACTTTACTGTCAAAGCGGGACTGCTCTACTCAAGATACGATATTTGTATACGCCTTTCACCCATAAACTCCTGGTACGACACGCAACGATGCTTCTGTTGATGCGTAATTGATAGAGAAGGGTAGGTGTTCACCTAAACGACACTCGTAGTAAATGACTCGAAGAGTGAGCAGCTTTTGACCAAAAGAGCAAGCAGGAGCCCTGAAGAGTGAGCATTAGTACTTCGATGTCTGGAGAAACCGCTTCCTATCTGGTATACTGTTCCTGAGCGTTGTAAATGTCGTTTGCCCATGGCAGATTTACCTTTGAGGAACAACCTAATGGTTACACCAGCTGTTGATGGTATTGATCTGTTTAAAATCGCAGGCCGCTCCATTTCCGGGTGGATTCCCAGTTTCAAGATGGGTGCGGTCTCCCCCATCCGCCAACCGTTCTGTAGCCAGCTGGAAGAACGCCTCCTCATGTGGCTTGAATACCATCCTCAGGTGGTCAGCTATGCACGCGGCGATATTGGCCCGGCATTCGCGAGTGCTTACCGATTACCACTCCCAAAGGATGCACCATTTGCCATTGGATACACCTTTGAAGGGAAACCCCATCATTATCTGCCCGATGTGGTTGGGACGCTCCAATCAGGAACCCTCTTCATTGCTGAGGCAGGCATGGAAGATGACAAACGTGGTGATCGTAACTTGGCAAAGGCCGAGGCAGCGCGAAGGCTGGTGCAAATCCAACGAGGAGTGTTCTGGATTGGGACGGAACACACGCTCACCCGACAGCACCACTACAATCTGGTGTTTTTGCACGCGAGGCGTCGGGCCTTTCCTGCCTTTGAGGAGATTGCCGGAGCTTTGCAAGAGGTTTGGCCCTGGGGAGAGGTTGTCACTGTCGAAGAGGTCGAGAGTCGTCTCGCCCTGCGGTGGCCCACGAATCTGGTTGAAGCTACCATCTGGAAGATGGTGGGAGATGGTCTGGCCGTAGGGCATCTCTTAGTTGATCTGGAAAAGCACACGCTTGATCGCAAAGTTCCCCTGGCCTTGCTGCCACCCAATGCACCGTCTCTGGTCCCTGATGCGCTCCCAGAAGCCCTTCTTCTAGAAACAGAGGTTCCACCACAAGCCATCTCACTCGAATCGCGCACCTCCGTTTCTGGTCCAACCTTTGATGCTTCTGTTCTCTCCGATGCACAACGAGAGCGATTCCATCGCAATTTACAAGCCGTAGAGCAGGTGTTGGCTGGGGCACAGCAAACATCAGTAGCGGCCTCGTCAGGTATCCCACGCTCGACATTGGGACGGCTGGTACGGCGGACCCGTGAGTTGGGTCAGATCGCCTGCGTTCCTCTTGGGACCTATGTTCGTAAAACGACGATACACCCTGCATTCCAAGAGTGCATCCGTCGGCTCTTTCTCCTCTCGACGCGCCTCTCGATGATTGCGATTGCCGAGCATACGGAGATGCGCCAGATGGCTGCACGCCTTTCTTCCCAGACAGGGGCAGATGTTCAGATTCCTTCATACAAACAAGTCCGCACAGAAATCGCCCGACTCAAGAAAGATCCCGATTTGGTGGCTGTGCGTGAGCGAGCAAAATCCCTCTCACGTCCACGCTCCTCGCCAGAGTCGTTTGTACTTTCCATTCCCTCCCCAGCCTTGCTTACCCAGGTTGATGAACACTCGCTCGAATTGTATGTTGTGACTCCCGACGGGATTGCTGTCACACAACGAGTCCATGCGGCAGTGCTCATCTGTGTGAAAACCGCATCGATTCTCGGCGCGGTGCTCGCTCTTGGCCCACTGAAGGAAGAGGACTACATGCGCCTGGTGAAGCAAGCGTTAGAGCCGAAAGATCGTCTGGTTGGCATCAATGGATGTGAACATTCCTGGCCCTGCTACGGCAAACCAGCCATCATTTTCCATGACCGGGGGAAGATTTTCACCTCCGAACGCGCCAGGCAGGTGCTGGTGGATCGGCTTGGTATCATCACTGAGCAGGCACCTCCTTATGCACCGTCGGCGAAAGGCACCGTCGAGTCGCTTTTTCGGTGGATGACCCAGAGATTTGAACGACGCATGCCCAACACCAGTCATGGGATTCATGACGCAAAAACAGCGGCAGAGGCTGGCGGGATGACGCTGGAAGAACTTGAACGGTGCTTCTATCAGGCCATTGTCGATGATTACCAGCAAGATTGGGACAAGCTTCGACGGCAAAAACGTTCCGTTCATTGGGAACACGCGGTTGCGCAGAGCGGAGTGCCGCAGTATCTGGGATCGGGCGATGATCTCAAGCTGTTGCTCATGAAGGCGATTAATCGAAAAACTCCTGGACATGGATATCACACCTCTTCAGGAAACAGACTCTCCTTTCATGGTCGCTGGTACGTCTGCCCTGGCTTACTTTCTCGGCTTGCTGGCCGGGAGTTTGAATTGTACTATGACCGGCGCGATATCGGCGTGCTCTATCTCTTTGTTGATGGCACATATCTAGGGGAAGCCTATTGCACGCAGTTCATGGGAGGCCGCGTCAGTGAATGGGAAGCCAAAGCCATGCGCAAATACGACGAGGAGCAGGAGGCCCTTGCCCGCGAGCAAGGGCAACGGGTCCGCGCACGTATCCAGGAAGGAGCTGGGCGTGGACGCAAACGCCGAAACGCAGAGATTCGTCAAGCTGAACATGGGCGTCAGTGGGATCGCCAACGAGAGGAAATCCACACAGCAGAAGTTCTCGAACGATTAGCCATCGTCGAAGAGAAGAAACCAGCACAGACGAAGCTCCCTCCAGCCGTCCGAGATACGAACCCGGATCGCCCGGTTCGTCCCTTACGTATTCGTATCTTGCGAGAGGAGCCGTAATCATGACACATCCCCTCTTTGGGTCAGAAATTTTCGTCGAGACCCCCTTTGCTAAACGTTTCCAGGCCATGTTGCGGTCTTCCTTCCACAAGCGAAGCTGGCATGTGATTGTGGCTGATCCGGGTTCTGGCAAAACGATGAGTCTTCGCGACCTGATCCAAACAACAGGTTCCCCGGCAATTCTGGCAGTGACCTGCCCCAAAAACAATGATGATGAACATGCGCTGGGAGACCAGTTATTTACCGCTTTGGGAATCAAGCTTTCAGGCCATTGGCGTACCCGCAAGCCCAAACTGATGGGGCATCTGCACCAGTATGGGACAAAATTGATTGTGGTGGATGATGCCCATGATCTCTCGCTCCAACATTTGATGTTCCTCAAAGAAGTCACTGATCAGGGACGATTACAATACAATCACTCCCTCGGCCTGTGCCTGGTCGCCGCTGGGCGTGGAACCACGATCCCGCTGAAGGAAATCCTGGACCAACCGGAGACCATGTGGTTGCAATTCCGCCGTCGCATGGACAAATTAGAGCCATTCTGTCGTATTGCAGGACACACATCAGAAGAAGTGCGCGAGATCCTGGCTACCCTGGAAACAGCATATCAGGAACTGTTTCCCCAACTGAACTTGCGCCAGTGGTCAGGAATCATCTATACCTGGCTCACACACTCGCTTCTTGATCCAACGAACTCTGGTCGTGTCACGATGGATAACCTGATGAAATTGGTGACGACTGCACTGGAATGGACATATGAAGCTGGCAAAAGCGATGTGAAGGAAGAAACGCTAGAGCAATCTGCCGAGTTGCTCATGCTTCGACGTGATACGTTTCGGATTATTGATGGCGTAGGGCCTACCGTCGATGATCAGGACGCATCGTCTGAAAGTCCGGCACAAACTGGGCTTCTCGATACGAAAGAGGAGAGCCAGACATTTGCTCCGAAACCTGAGCAAATGTCTGAGCGCAAGGGCGTGGAAAGCCAGAAACAACCTGCCACCCAGCCGAAATGTACCTTCTTTGGGGAGGTTCCCATTGATCTCCAGCAGTTTCTGGACAGCGGTGTTTCTCTGATTGAATGCCCCGATTGTACCAGCACCAGTGCGCTTTCTCCACACAAGGGAATCCTGCAATTCAAACCTCACAAGCGGCGCAAAACGCGCTCGATTTCAACAGAACCGCGATGGGCGAGACGCGAAACGATCTGGGCAGTGGTGAACGAGTAGCGCCTTTTTCTGCCCGATAGGGGGAGCGCTACGTAGGTTGTCACCAGGGGCAGAGTGGCGAGTATAAAAAGTGCGTTCAGAAATTTCTGTGTTATCCTGAAATACAGAAACATTCTACGTTTACTGTAAGAAAGCAAATGCTGGGAGGAAACCGACAAATGGAAGTATCAACATATTTGCATTGTCCAACTTGCGGTCAGATGGATATGGTACAAAAGGTGAGTACAGTAGTGGAGGGAGGAACTACGCATGGAAGTACATCTAGCTATGGAACCGCATATGGGCGGGGAGGGTCTGTTGGTGTAAGTAGTTACACATCCTCAACCCATCAGACCGAGATCAGTAGAAAACTAACCTTTCCTGAACATAGTCATGCCTTGGGGATTATTCTGGGAATCCTTTCGATCATTATTCTGGCTCCAGCTACTTCATGTCTTTTTTTCGAGACTATAGTTATGGCTGCCGTCAATAGTCACACAGGAGTGGCAACAGCAGCGCAGAGGACTCATGAAATAAATCTTCTTTGGATAAATGGTATCGTTTTTCTCCTCTTTGTGCTTCTTGGCATAGCCATGATTATCTTTACTATCATAAAGAAAAACTCTGAAAAGCCAAAGCGTCAGCAAGCCCAAATGATCTGGCATCGCCTCTTCTACTGCCACCGCGATGACACAATTTTTGCTCCAGACGACCCCACCCTAAGAGCCCCAGCTACACACATGAGAAGTATCCTAAATTATTAACATACCTATCGGGGGTATAGTGATACCCCCGATAGTAGCCCTCATTTACAAGATGGCGATGAACAAATCCAGATGGGAAGCGGTTTCTCCAGACATCGAAGTACTAATGCTCACTCTTCAGGGCTCCTGCTTGCTCTTTTGGTCAAAAGCTGCTCACTCTTCGGGTCATTTACTAACTCGTATTCTCTTCTTATCCTGCTATCAATCACTCTCTATCAAGAAGGAGGGCTGTGTTGCAAAAAGAAAGCTGATCTGTTAGTAGTCTGTCACACTTTGTTTGCAACATTCTTAGGATCTGAATGAGCAGCGTTGGACTCCAAAGAAGGATACAAGCGATTGAGCTTGATGCGTGCGTCAACGGTCGTAAAACGCCAATTGATGGTGGTTGCAGCGGCATTGCGTTGCTCTTGCCAACACCTCACCTGATGTTCCAACGCTGTCACCGTCGCAATACGACGTGAGAGGCATTGACGAGCCAGCGCCGCGAATTCAATCTCGGCCATATCCAGCCAACTCCCATGCAGCGGGGGGTGATGGATCTCCAGTTTGGCGGCTAGGCGGCGCGCTTCTGCGGGAGGAAAGGCATGATAAAAGGCAGCAGGGGAATGGGTCGCGAGAGTATCCATCACCAGCACAATTTTCTCGGCATTGGGATAGTGGACATCGATGATCTCTTGCATGAAGAAAGCCCAGTCTTTGCTCGTTTTCTGCTCGGTCACCTTGACCACCCGTTTGCCAGCCAGCGGTTCGCACGCCAGAAACAGATTGAGCATGGGTCCCTGTTCGTAGCTGTAATCGTAGCGCTCGGGCTGTCCGGGTTGCATCGGAAGCCCTTCCAGCTTGTCAACGATCAGTTGCTTGCCTGATTCATCCATACAAATCTGGGGAAATCGTTCGTCATACGGGCGCGTGTAGACTTCCAACACATCTTCCATCTGCCAGACAAATTGTGCGTCGGCGTGAGGAGGAAGACACCAGCATTCTTTTAGCCCTGGCTTGAGTTCGTTTTTTTGAGTGTGCGTCGCACGGTTTCATAGCTCACCTGTTCGCTATAGCCGAGTTCCACCAGCCGATGGGCAAGCAAACGCAGCGTCCAACGTGCTTGGCCCTCTGGGCTAGGGCTGCAGGAGAGCGCGATGAGATGCGCCTCTTGTTCCCCATCCAGGGCTCGAGCGCGTGTTTGGGTATGGGGGCGATGAGTCAGTGCATCATCCAATCCCTGAGTGACAAAGCGCTCGCGGATACGGATCACCGTGGAGCGACTCATCTCGAACGCTTCAGCCACCTGCTCATCGGTCCATCGAGGGCCTGGCGCATTGCGATCGATTTTGAGCAAGACGCGAGCATGCGCGAGTTTTCTTGCAGATGCTTTCCCTTTCGAGATCATCTGGTGGAGGGCGTGGCGCTGTTCCTCGCTCAAGGTGACTTCATGTTTATGTGGACGTTTCTGCATCTCTTTCTCCTTGCTTTTTGGGCTTTCTTTCTTCCAGACTCAAGGATAGCAGATTCTTTCACCTGTTGCAAAGGAAGTGTGACAGACTACTACCAGATCCACTTCCTTTTTTGCAACACAGCCTCTCTTTCTGCTCGTTCTTGCGCCTGGTTGCATCTTGCAAAAGATGTGTGTAATTGTCAGGGCAACATCTGGGCGATACACGATCATGATCGTCTTCGAGATTGAGCAAGCCAGACAGTCCGTCCACCAGCAGTAGGATCTTCGACAGCATGCGCC
>JACDAE010000218.1 GCA_013695595.1 Ktedonobacteraceae bacterium
GAACAAAACAGTATCCATTCTCTTCCTTGTAATGAAGAGAATGGATACTGTTTTGTTCTCTATAAAAGCTTGAACTGATCAGCATCCCCAGGATACAGAAACAGTATTGGTATGAGTTGAAGAGGCAGTAGTAAAGACGAAAGAGAGTGTGCCCTTTTGACTACATGCACTATAGATGTACACAACGTCCTGAAAGGTTTTTCCAGCGCCGAGTGTCCCGCTTAAAGTATTGAACTTTGTAGCAAGACCCGAAGCTGATACCTGCCAGGAGAAGGTTGTATAAGCGGTGGAATACACACCAATATGTATCTCACAGCGATAGGCTCCACTATCCTTAGCACAGGTACGTGGGTTTAATTGTGATGGATCAACGGACGGTGTAAAAGCAGGATCTGGAGTATTTCCTGGAGAGATAATTGAGTTGGTCTGTGTGGTGGGTGTTGGAGAAACGAAAGTCGTGGGAACTGGAGTGGGTGTCTGGGCTGTATGCCCATTAGCAACCGCTGGAATAGTATGGGACTGTGGTGGTACCGCTGATGGAGTAGCTTGCGGTGTTGGTACATCAGAGGGGTTACTTCCTCCAACCACCCTGGGAGAATATTTAATACTTGAAGGTACAGGTGATTGAGTACGATTAGAGACAACTCCTGAAAGCATCATCCCAGCAACGAGAGCAAGCATTACAAAGACGCTGGCTCCGCCAACACGCAGCCAGGGCCTGGACGATCGCTTACGCGCGATCTCAGATGCGCGCGCGGAATCGGCAGAGCCGGATGCCGCAGCTAGAAGTCCCTGCTGACTTAACCAGGAACGTACAACTGCTGCATTAGGGTGTCTTACCTGTTCGAAGACGCTCACGCTGGCCTGTCCAAGACGCTGTGCTTCGGCGGGTTGGTCTTGTAATGCCTGGACGTAAGCATGCTCCCAAAGCATATAAGCCTGCTGCTCTTGTGAGGAGCGCTGGAGTATATACGTAAATGTATCGACGCCTTCGGGCATAGTGCGAGGTTTCAAAGCAACCATTTCACCACGACCAGGTAGGCTTGTCGGCCCTGATAGCATACTTCCCTCAAACATATCTGGTTCTCTGGGAAGTCCCATAACACCTTGCAGATGCGGCTCAGTAGTCGGAGTATCTAGTAAGCCTAACTCTTCTGCATTTTTGCCAAAGCATTCACACAACTTTTCACGAAAGTGCGGAGTTGGTACAAATAGCCCCCGCTCCCAGCGACTCACCGTGGTCGCGTCGGTCCCGATCATTTCAGCAAGCCTCGCCTGGGACCACCCTCGCAATTCGCGCGCCTGTTTTAAGCGCCGATTTGGTGTCATGATCATTCCCTCCAGTGGATCTTTTGTCCAGCAGGCATCTGATGGACAATTAAAGGTAGCATACCATAACTTACATGCTTTCGCCTATCCTAACCTGTAATTCCCATTACTATAGATTACTTCAAGCTGTAGAATATTCAACTTTTGGTCAAGCCGTGTCATGAGGAATACCAATTTTGCAGTGCTCTCTAAGTGCTTAGTATATGTCCAGTATGTGTCATTGTGTACGAACATAGCATCAGATACAATATGCCCAACGGACAAGACACGGAGGCACCCTATCAACGAGCAATAGTAATTCTTATATTGATAGAAGGTGACTATTTACACATAATTAGGAAGGCAAATGAAAAAAGGAGAAATGCATCCGCTTCGCATCGTTCGTTTACAATATAATCTAACGATAGTAGAATTAGCGGAAGAAGCAAAAGTAGGGGCATCAACCATCTGGCGAGCTGAACACGATTATTCGATCAATGCTGAATCGCGTCGTCGTCTATGCTCTTATTTCAATAGGCCACCTGATGAACTAGGCCTATTAAACCACGAGAAGCAGAACCTTACTTTTGAGCAGGAGTCTTCTACGCCTTATGCTTTCGAGAATGTTTTTCCTCCTGTTTCTGTAACCGAAAATATGCCTGTTGTTCAGTTGCTCACATCGTCTGAAGGATCAGACGGTCAACATCAACATGAACAATCGGACGCTACTTCTGTATTGGAAATGAATAGCCTTGCTGCATTGTTTGATGCCAACTGGACACCCGATACCATGCTGGACGCGCTCGGTGTCGTGTTTCAAGGCATTCAGTTGTTACCGGCACGTCTACAACATACATTGTTGTTAGGAATGTTATCCATAACGGATGCCACTACACTGCCAATCGGCAATCATGCCTCAGAAGAGGAGTGTAGTCAGGTAACAGAGGCTCTGAATACAAGCATTGCACAAAGCCGGCAATTTTGTCGTGCAGCCAGTCCCACACAGGTACTCATAGCTACCCAGGGACTTCTCTATCTACTACGACAAACGCGAAACTTTCTCGCTCCTGAGAGCTATCACAGCTTTCACGAGGCCATTACAAATTTGATGGGAGCAGCCTTGTTCTTCCAGGAATACAGTGATAGCAGCAGACAAATACCAAAAAAAGTCTATCAGGTCACATTGGAAAGGCCTGATATCTGGAAACAAACACAGAGTTTGAATCAGAAAGCTGTTGTCGCAAATGCCAGTGGAAAACAAAATGAGGCGATTCGCTTCATTGAAACAGCCCTACATCTTCTTGAAGGTCATGAAGAGAAAGATTACCAGCACTTGCACATAGATAGGAACAGCCTTAAGAGTTTTTCTCCAGTTTTTGGTCAGCAACCATCTTTTGTTGACTACTAAGATAGCACTCGTGTATATAAGTTATCGAACCAGTTCTATTATGAAGGTTTCATTTGTAATAACGTTTGCTTCTTTGGCCAGGAATGGGAGGGAAGAGGCAAATATGGTGGGACAGCTACCGCAAAGTCTGTTTCCAGAAAGGAACTGGTAACCCTATCTTTACAAGAGATAATAAGGGAAGGAGGTCGATCTTTGTGGACATAACAAATAAACGTCCACAATAATGCACTTTCGGGCATTCTCACGCCCTGCTCTCTTTCATTAAAGATAGATACACGATTTACTGCGCATGGATGAACACGATTAAGCTGTAGAAAAGTAACCAGGTATGAATACGATTGAGTTGCACACAAGGAACCAGGTATAAACGCACTTTTGGTCGCAGGGACGTGACCAGCATGGATGCACTTTGGTCGCAGGGATGTGACCGCATGGACGCTCTCTGGTCGCAGGGATGTGATCAGCATGGACGCTCTTTTGGTCGCAGGGATGTGACCGCATGGACGCTCTTTTGATCGCAGGGATGTGATTAGCATGGATGTAGTCCTGTCATATGGATGTGGCTGGATTGTATGGACGCACTCTGGTCGCAGGGACGTGACCGCATGGATGCAACCTGGTCTTAGGGATGTGACTGAATCGTATGGACGCAAACTAGCTGGTTATATGGATATGATCAGGCATGGACGCAGGCTGGTTACATGATGTAGCCGGTCAGGCATGGACGCACCCTGGTCATATGGATGTGGCTGGATCGTATGGACGCACCCTGGTCGCAGGGATGTGACCAGGCATGGACGCGATTTTCCTGCGCATGGACATCGTAGAAGAGACGAATGAGTGAACATGATAAATAAGTGCAACGTAGCGCAACATTCCCATTCATTGCGAATCTACTAGAGAAGATTGAAATTCTTTTTTCAGTCAACTCACAGTGAAAAAGCCTAGCAGAACGTAAACTCTGCTACTTCACCGGTCCAGAAAGGCAGGTTAAGGATGACCAAAAGGATCATTCGATCCACATGGCAGGTAGCCGCTGTATTAATACTTATGGCTACCTCATTTATTGGGGCACAACATATCCTGGCTGCACCAGCAAAGCCGGCTGCCGCCAGTGCCGCCACCTCAACATATACCCAACGCTTCTTGACTCTCTACAACCAGATCAAGAATCCGGCGAATGGGTACTTTAGCCCTCTAGGAATACCGTATCACTCAGTAGAGACTCTCATTGTTGAAGCCCCTGACTATGGGCATGAGACGACATCTGAGGCGTTCAGTTTCTGGTTGGAGCTAGAAGCAACCTACGGTCAAAACACGGGCAACTGGACCCCGTTCAACAATGCGTGGGCAACGATGGAGCAGTACATAATTCCATCACATGCTGACCAACCAACCAATGCTGGCTACAATCCCAGTAGCCCGGCTCAGTATGCTCCAGAGTCAAATAATCTCTCTGATTACCCAACGCAATTGACGACAAGTGTAACCGCTGGTCAAGATCCGCTGTATAGTGAATTAACTTCGACGTACGGCACTTCTGATGTTTATGGTATGTCCTGGTTAATTGACACCGACAACTGGTATGGGTATGGTCATTGTGGTGATGGCACCACCAAGCCATCCTATATCAATTCATACCAACGCGGTCCGTCCGAGTCGGTCTGGAAGACCGTTGTACAGCCATCCTGCGAGACATTTAAGTGGGGCAGGAATGATGGCACTGGCTTCTTGACTCTTTTCCAGACGGCAGCAGCTGGTGGTGGTGCTTATGCACAACAGTGGCGCTATACTGATGCTCCTGATGCAGATGCACGTGCTGTGCAGGCCGCCTTCTGGGCTTACACCTGGGCAAGTGCTCAGGGCAAAGCCAGCTCAGTTGCAGCTACAGTTGCGAAAGCAGCAAAAATGGGTGACTATCTCCGTTATTCCATGTATGACAAGTACTTTAAGCAAATGGGTTGTAACACTCCAAGTTGCCCTGCCGGAGTAGGGAAAAACAGCTCTAGCTATCTCCTTAACTGGTACTATGCGTGGGGTGGCGCAATGCCTGCATCAGGTAGCTGGGCATGGCGTATCGGTGCAAGTGCTGCACACCAGGGCTACCAGAATCCTCTGGCAGCATGGGCATTGAGCACTGTTCCTGCACTCAAGCCATTATCGCCCACCGCTTCAACAGACTGGGCAACAAGCTTACAGCGCCAGTTGCAGTTTTACCAATGGCTCCAGTCTTCTGAAGGTGCCATCGCGGGTGGTGCTGAGAATGGCCTGGATGGTCATTACGGAGCGTTTCCTGCTGGTACCAACACATTCTACGGTATGGGATACGACTTTGAGCCACAATACCATGATCCGCCGAGCAACCAATGGTTTGGCTTCCAGGCATGGTCGATGGAACGTGTCGCAGAGTACTATTATCAGACAGGCAATACAACTGCAAAAGCTATCCTGGATAAATGGGTTGCCTGGGCAACATCTCAGACAACACTGAATGCAGATGGCACCTACTCTATTCCTTCGACGCTTAACTGGAGTGGCCAGCCAGCCAATAGCGTAAGCGCTACTGTCGCTCCTGTAGCGAATCCAGGCCTCCACGTAACCGTTGTAAACACAAGCAACGATGTGGGCGTAGCGGCTGCTTTTGCTAAAACGTTAGAGTTCTACTCAGCGAAATCTGGCAATGCTGCATCGCTTACGCTGGCTGAGGCACTTCTGGACCGCATGGCTGCCAAATACACGGATACCATTGGCATTTCAAACCCAGAAGTTCGTACCGACTACAGCCAGTTCAATGACTCAGTCGTGATCCCGGCGGGCTGGGTAGGCACGAATGCTCAAGGCGCGACATTGAATTCGTCAACGACGTTCCTCACCGAGCGTCCTAAATACCTGCAGGATCCAGCTTTCCCGAAGGTACAATCATACCTGAATGGTGGCGCGGCTCCTACATTCACCTACCATCGTTTCTGGGCGCAGGCTGATATTGCGATGGCAAATGCTGACATTGGTATTCTGTTTGGCGGTACGGGTACGACCCCAACACCTACGACGACGGGTACGACTCCGACACCTACAACCGGTGTTACACCAACACCTACAACTGGTGTTACCCCAACACCTACGACGGGTGCCACTCCTACGCCAACAACCGGTGTTACCCCAACCCCAACGCCAATAACGGGTGCAACCTGCAAAGTGACCTATTCAGTGAACCAGTGGCCCGGTGGCTTCACAGGCGGCCTGACCATAACCAATACCGGTACAACTGCTCTCAGTAGCTGGCGCTTGACCTTTACCTTCCCTGGTACTCAACAGATTACTCAGGGCTGGAACGGCGTCTTCGCGCAGACAGGGGCAAATGTAACGGTCACGAATGCAAGCTGGAATGGCTCGCTACCGGCTGGCGCTTCGGTCAATCCTGGCTTCAACGGCTCCTGGAGCGGTAGTAACCCAAGCCCGACTTCCTTCAGCCTCAACGGCTCGAAGTGTAGTTAACAGCTCATTCAGATACACTTAATTATTGTTCTTGATTAGTTTTGAGGGGTGATACAAATCACCCCTCAATTTACTATATCCCCTCTACGCAATTGCCCCCATTTGCTGCTATACTATTGAACAGGCTCATTTCATCCCTATTCGAAAACTATTTCGGCGCATATCAAGGCACACGAATATAGGAAAAATCATATGGCTCAGAAATTGCGTGCGTCTCTGACGGCACATCTTTTGCAAGATCCGCTGCATCCCTTTGCTTGCTATCAGGTTATACGCGAACAACATCCCGTTTACTATTCACCGGAGTTCAGAAGCTGGTTTATTTCTCGCTATAACGATGTTCAACGTGTCATCGATGATCCAGAATTGTTCTCCTCCCAGCAGACGTTCAGGCGTCGTCGCTCCTCATCGGAGGAAGGGAAAACGGTAAGAACGCTTTTGTGGGCCGATCCTCCCCATCACAGACAACTGCGCTCACTTGTTAGTCAGGCATTTACACCTCGTACTGTCGCCAGTCTAACCACACGCATTACACAGATCGCCCATGCCCATCTTGATGCCGTTGCAGCACAAGGCACAATGGACATCATCAGCGATCTCGCCAATCAACTGCCTATTATTGTGATTGCTGAGTTACTTGGTATTCCAACACAGGATCAGCAGCAGTTCAAAAAGTGGTCCGATATCATCGTCAGTCTGGCACGTATAGAGAAGAAGCAAGCTGTCATTGCAATGAATGCATACTTTCTCAACATCATCGTGCAAAGACGCCAGGAACCTCAGGATGACCTCATCAGCGCTCTGCTCAATGCACAACTTGATGGAGCCTCACTCTCCAATGCTGAGCTTCTGAACTTTTGCCGATTACTGTTGGTGGCTGGACATGAAACATCTACAAATCTGATCGGCAATGCGCTCCTTACTTTTACTGAGTACCCAGATGTGATGACTGAATTACGTGCCACTCCAGAGCTTATTCCCCCTGCAATAGAAGAAGTGATCCGCTATCGTACGCCCATTCAGAGGCTGCGCCGCGCCGCCACCAGCGATACACACATACATGGGCATGCAATTAAGGCCGGCGAAATTGTATCTCCCATACTCGGCTCGGCCAACCGCGACGAAGAACAGTTCTCTCAACCCGACATCTTCGATATCCATCGTAATCCCAATCGTCACCTGGGCTTTGGACACAGTATTCACTTCTGCATCGGTGCCCCCCTGGCACGCCTGGAGGCAAAAATAGCTCTGGAGGCACTGCTTATACGCTTCACTGATATCAAACGCAACACAGCATTTCCTCTGCAACCTGTCGCCAGTTCGTTCGTCTATGGAGTGAAAAGCCTGCCTGTAACCTTTCGTGAGGTCTTGTCTTATGAATAAAACTGATCGCCTGTTAGCTATCGTCCTGGAATTACAACGCAAAGGTCGCCAA
>JACDAE010000270.1 GCA_013695595.1 Ktedonobacteraceae bacterium
CTTATTGAATTCTCACACCTTCCAGACGAGAGGGACTCAGCGCTAAGCTCGCCTTCTCGACATCTGGCTTAGGAGCCTGATGAGAGTCGAAAATGAAGCATGGTAGGTTGTGAAAAATTCTTCCTGCCTGTGCGGCACACCCAGAGCGAAGGCGAACGTATATTGCCGTTGCTCTGGGTTTTTTATACACCTATATTCTGTAACCGGTAACACTATTCTTACAGTTTATTTCAACCATTAAAGGAACTCGTTTTTCGTACAAACAAGTGTAGAAAAAGCGTTGCAAACTTCCTTCTTTACACACTTCGCCCACTCTTCCCCTCGAAGAGGCTGAGCAGGCGCAGATAGGTAGATAGGGTAGAAGAGGTCGGTCTGAAACGACATGGAGGCTCCATCCAACCCACTTAATGTGGAGCAAGTACAACATCAACTAGGAACAATACAGTTTGGCGTAGGGAAGCGTTTAGTATTTTTACCGACAGTGGACTCGACGAATACATTCGCCATGAATCTGGCTCGTTCAGGTTCTGAAGAAGGGGTGGTGGTACTCACCGACAGTCAAACGGCTGGTAAAGGCCGACAGGGACGCCATTGGGTAGATACTCCTGGCTTGCATGCCATTTCATCTACCATACTGCGTCCGCTCTTCCCACCTTATTTGCTCGTGATGATTGCCTCACTTGCTGTCGTCGATGCGATTGCTGAGACATGCGAGGTTGCCGCAACTATTAAATGGCCTAATGATATTCTCATTGGCACCCGCAAAGTCGCTGGCATTCTGATCGAGACCAGTTATGATACAACTCATCAACTGGTGGCGGTTCTAGGCATCGGCGTAAACGTGAACGGGCAGATAACACAACTCGTCGGAGACCAGTCTGAATTCCGGGAAACCGCTCAACAAGAGCTGCACACCCTTGCTCACGCAGCTACCACGCTCGAAGCGACATGCGGCCACCCGGTTAGTCGAGAGACCTTTCTTGTTCACTTACTGCGGCATATTGAAACCGGCTACTTCGCCTTACAGCGAGAAGCTCAATCCCCGGAAGCCGCGGCTTCCGAAACATCCTCTCGGTTGGTACGAGAACGATGGCGTCGTCACCTTTCAACACTTGGTCGTACCATTGAGATACGACAGGGCCAGACCATCCTCAGCGGCGTTGCTGAGGATGTGAATGAGAATGGAGAGCTGTTACTTCGTCCTCATTCTGGAAACCGCGTTAGCATTACCTGGGGCGACGTCTGGCATTTTCCAGATGCTCCGACACACTAACCGGACAGAGAATATGGTAGGAGGAAATTCCCTCCACCGATACAGAGGGGAATTAAGATGGAAACACAAGATGTATTCATCACAAATGATGGAAGACAACGTGCAATCAGTCAGCTAGAATACCTATCTACAATACGACGGGCAGAAGTAGCGCAATATCTGCACGATGCCAAAGAATCAGGCGATGTCATCGATAATGCGGCCTACGAAGACGCAAAAAATGAGCAGGCACGCCTGGAAGGGCGTATCATGGAATTGGAGCAGATGCTCTCCCGTGCCAAATTGATCGATCGTGTACAATCCGATCGGGTGACCCTCGGCTCCCTGGTGCATTTGAGCACCACCGAGGATCGTGAGTATCACTACACCATTGTTGGAGCATTCGACGCCGACCCCCGCTCCGGGCGTATCTCTAACGAGTCTCCAGTCGGGCGAGCCCTTCTTGGACATAAAGAAGGTGATGAGATCATCGTCTCCACCCCCGGCGGCGTGAAGGAATACACGATCCTCCGCATCGAGTAAGTGCTCCTCACCAAAGCACACTCCTAATAGCTATACAAAAAGCGACCCGGAGTCCTATCCCCCATAGGCTCCGGGTCGCTTTTTGTGTCAGATCTTACGCTTCGAGCTTGATGGTGTCGTACATGATCCCACCGCCGCTGCCCACTGTCGCCTGAAAGGTGATCGTGTTGCTGCCTGCTTTTAACAGTGAAGCATTGAACGAGATGACCTGAAGATGATAGATGCCACTTTGATTGGCACTGCGATAAATCCCTTCGTCATTTGCGAAGCCTGAGAGGGTCGAGACCCTTGTCCCATTGACCGCAATATTCGCCGATGGGGACCTTGTCGCGCCAGCCAGGGCCACGGTGAGATGGGCCGTGCCACTATACGCCTGACTGGCATTGAATTGAACGGTCCAGGTGCCCGATTGCGCCTGGGCATAATACCAGTTGTTGGCTGGTGAGCTCTGTCCAATGGTATATGTGAGGTTGGCTGGTACCTGGTTCCATAGACCATATTGGCGCGGAGCGTTGCCGAGATTGAACTCGCCTGCTTTACGATCAGCAGTGCCAATTTGCCACAAGAGCGTACCGTAGGTAGGTGGACTCCAGGTTATGGCACCCAGATTCTGTGTCGAACCACTCACATTGATATTATCCTGTTCAAATTGGTCGGTCACATCCCCGATACTACCACCATTGGCCCAGGCGTACAGACTATAACTCCCTGGACGGACTTTGGGAATGCTAAAACTTCCGTCTGCTGCCGCCTGAGTAGTGAAGATATACCCGGATCCTTGCGTATATACATCTCCACCTGGTTGGGCCAGCGTGATAGTCGCACCCGCAGCTGGTCGCCCACCCGCCAGATGCAATGTGCCGGTGACTGTCGTTCGTGAGAGCGGATAGGAAGGATTGTTGAGCCACGTGTAGGGCCACTGCGCCTGTTGTACAGCAACCTGGGCCTGAGCATCACTCAAACTGCCATTGTTAAAGTAGACAAACCAGGGACCATAGATCTTGCCGCTGGGAATCGTAATCTGCGGAGAACCCGTACCAAAATGCCCGCTCACCAGCATATTAAGCGCGATAGCATTATTGGTGGTACCCACATGGACCGTCAGATCTTGCTTCATCGGGCCGCCATTATTGTATTCGTGGCTGGGCGATATCACCCACGCGCCATAGCCATTGCCGTAGACGCCATGGATCGTATCCTGGGTGAAAGTGTAGTTACTCATATCGTATTTGGTATAGATCGTACCATCTGGCAATTTATACGTTGCATCCTGCACCGATGTTGAAGCTGCAAGCTGGCTTGCGGTCGGAAATGTGATGGTGCGGACATTATTAAAGCCGTTGGCGAAGATACCCTCATTAAACTGGTAGAG
>JACDAE010000327.1 GCA_013695595.1 Ktedonobacteraceae bacterium
CCTGTGGTCCGCAAACGGCGCAGGCATTGGGTTGGGCATGAAAGCGCCGATTGAGTGGATCGCCGTATTCCGCTTTGCAGGCCGGGCACATGGGGAAGACTTGCATGGTCGTCTTTTCGCGATCGTAAGGGACACCCTGCACAATCGTGAAGCGTGGCCCACAGTTCGTACAGTTGATGAATGGATAGTGATAGCGTCGGTCAGCAGGATCGAACAATTCGCGTAGACAATCTTCACAGACCGCACAATCTGGCGCGATGAGCGCCTGCCGTTCAGCGCCCTTTTGACTGTAGGTAATGCTGAAGCTGTCTTCATGTCGCGTTGGTATCAGCTCGGTTACGACGGAATTGATGCATGCCAGCGGTGGGGCCTGCTCACGTAGCGCCCGCTGGAAGCTATCGAGGGCATGCATGTTCCCCTCAACCTCAATCGTCACTCCCTGACTATCGTTGAGCACAAAACCAACGAGATGGCAACGTTGCGCCTGTCCATAGACAAATGGGCGAAAGCCTACGCCCTGGACAATCCCCTGGACAAGAATGCGTCTTCGCTGAATTGTTGTATCTATCACAGATGACATACATGCGTCCTTTAAATCACGTCGTAAAAGCGTAGATCATGGGCACCATCAACGTAGTCCCTACGAAGCGGGTCTATACACCATGTGCGAATGTTGTGAGCCAATCGCACCATTCATCGAGTCCCTCTCCTGTGCGACAGCTCACCTCAAAAATGCGCAGGTGTGGATTGATTGCCAGTGCCTGCCTCCTGACCTTTTGTAGATCATAATCAACATAAGGGAGCAGGTCGATTTTGTTCACAATCATGATCTGTGAAATTGCGAACATCTGCGGATATTTAGCCGGTTTGTCATCGCCTTCAGTGGTGCTCGCAACCACAACGCGTACATCTTCCCCCAGGTCCCAGGCTGCAGGACAGACGAGATTGCCAATATTCTCGATTATGAGCAGGTTGATCCTGGTAAGGTCGAGCTGAGCAAGTGCATCGCTAATCATATGTGCTTCAAGGTGGCAGGCTCCGCGTGTGTTAATCTGAACCGTCTCCGCACCTGCTGCCTCTATGCGTTCGGCATCGTTGCTTGTCTCGACATCGCCCTCGATTACGCCAATGCCGAGTTGCTTGTGCAGGCGCTCGATTGTCCGTTCCAATAAGGTGGTCTTCCCTGCTCCTGGCGAACTCATGATATTGATGGTACGAATGCTACGCTCGGTTAACGATTGATGTATCTCCTGAGCAATATTTTCGTTAACCGCCAGGATATTTTGAGCAATAGTTACTTTCGGCATAGTGCCATTCTTTCTAATGGTATGCACACGAACAATGTAAACATCTGGGCGATATCAACGCGCGGAATCGCACGCGGGTTTGTAAACGGCACCCCTACACCATTGGTTAGGAGAACGGGATTATAAATCGGGTTCCTGCACCGTTGGGAACGTTCGATGAAATGGGTCAGGGTACTATGATGTCTCGATCTCCATGTGCATAATCTGTAGTTCGGTACCGGAAATGATATCGTTGGACCACTCATGGCAGGTGGGACATTGTGCGACATAGTTCTCTATCACAAATTCTTTGTCGCAGTGATGACACCTTGCACGATGTGGCAGCGTATCAATCGACAGTTGTGCGCCCACTAATATTGGAAGCTCGTTCGTCAGCATCTCAAAGCAAAACGTTAACGAATCTGAGACAATGCCACTTGCTTCACCAATCTTGAGGTGTACATCCTTGACTCGAGTCGCGTTGCACTCAAGTGCTCTGGCTTCTACAGCCTCAACAATGCTCTGGGCTATGGCAAGTTCATGCATGACAAGCCTCATTTCTCTGTCAAATGCCGTTACATCGATCGCATCCTGAGGTAGCGTTGAATATCAGGAAGTTGCTGGATAACCATATAGCCTGCAACAAGGGCTATACCCACGAGTAGTAATTTGAACATGAAATTGCTCCTTTCATTCTCTAAATTATGACGCCCCTACCCGGTTACGTTTCTAAAGGACGGAGATACATCTTCTCAATCAACGAATCGATCATTTTCACGGCCTCATCTATGGCTGCTTGCACTGGCTCACTCAACCCCATCTGCATCTCTGTATAGTCGTCAGTCCCGCCAAAGGCAGCCGGTTCGCATCCAACCAGGAGGGTAGGTATTGTTTGGGCACCTATAGCTCTGGCAAAGGCCAATACTTTTACAGGGTCCATACTGTGGGCGTCCAGTGCTACTCGTCCGGCTTCGGCTCCTTTCTCAGGACTCAAATTTGTCAGCTCTGGCTCAATCAGATAGACCGTTCCTGGCTGGCCTCCACGCTGGATCGCATCGACCAGCACAAGCGTGTCGTAGTGGTCGAGCAATGTGTACGCCAGTTCCATGCCTCTGATCCCGAAATCAACAACCTGTACACCTTCCGGATACGTTCTGCCTGCCAGCCGTTGCGCCACCTCAACCCCAAAACCGTCGTCGCCCAGAAAGATGTTGCCAATGCACGCGATAAGGATATGCTTTACCCTGTTCTCCGCTGCTGGGGGAAGACTTATGTTTTGCTCCACTATGTCCTCTCTCCTCTACCCTCCAGAGGTTCAACCTCCTCTGGAAAGAAAAAGAAACGGTGGCCGGGCATGACACGCTCGTCCCATTGTTCTCTGCCGGGATCATCATCCACGGTGACAACCAGGTAGATACGATTTTCGAAATCCTGGTGGATGGTCTCGACGCGTGCCGTCTTTCCATCAAGCATCATATCAAACGCATCAGCACGCACTTTGGGGCGCAGAAGGACGCTATCTCCAGCTTTCACCTCCTTGCCCGCAATGAGCACAGACGCTGGCGGTGGATAATCAATCCCTGGATACTCTCTATCAGCGCTATTCATACATCCTCTCCTTCTCCATGCGCTTCGTAAACGCGGTCTCTACGGATTACGCCGTGTAGCTTCATAATTTGTTCGGGCGTAATAGCTTCTGTGCGCTCCAAGATCTCACGGGCACGCTCGTCCCCTTGCCGTATTTCCTCTTTCTCTTCGTCCGTTAGCGTCAAAATGCGCAAGGTGAGAATTTCATCAATTTCTCCACCATCAAAGAGGGGGCCTGGACTTTCTGGCGCAATCTGTGGATAGTCGTAGAGAATGATGGGCGATGAAAGCATCGTGTCGCGTTCACCCTCTTCTCCGACCAGCACGGGCCAGGTACGCAGGTTCTGGCATCCCTCGACGAGTGCCTTTAGTGGTTCTGGCGTTTCCAGTAACGATATGAAGGCTCCCTGGTGTGCCTGCAAAATAGTATGCGTCGAGACGAACGAGTGCAACGTGGGAGGACGATGTACCGCTCGTGGGTTGTCCTGCTGTGTTGCATCATCGATCCCAGTTGTTCTGTTTTCAATGGAAATGTGTACCCTATAAATGCCTTCGTCCACTGGCTCAGCGGTGATGATGGCAGCTCCCACGAGCGGTCGCTGCTCCCGCACGATTTCTTCGCCAGCATCGCCCTGTTCTATCATACGCCCAGCCGGAAAATTGATCTCCACACGCTCAGGTCTGGCAACCAGATCGTTCAGGGAAAGGTTCAATGCGCTAACTTCACGCTCCATCCCTTCTTCCCATGGCTCATCGGCAAATTGGCTCGCCAGGTTCCACGGGTTTGTGGCGTCGGGCGGGTTTGTAAACGGCACCCGTACACCATTATTCGGGTTGGTGCCGGGCGGGTTTGTAAACGGCACCCGTACATCATTATTCGGGTTGGTGCCGGGCGGGTTTGTAAACGGCACCCGTACACCATTATTCGGGAGTGTTCTTACGTCATCGTCCTTTTTGGGGGGATGGGTGACCGTGCGTACAAGGAGATGCAGGAAACGTACACGAACGTCGAGCAATGTATCCTGCTGTCCTGTTAGCAGGCATTCTGTCTGCATTGTCCACGGCTCGGTACCACCTTGTGCCTCGCTATACTCCTGGGGGTAGACGACGCCGAAGGTCCAGCGCTGGCGATTTTTGATCGCGGAACGTCGGTATGGATAGAGAAGGTAGCCCTCGTAGAGCACGGCATTCGCAATCTCCTTTACCTGCTCTAACTTCATAATAGGACCTCCTCATCGTTGGTTTGCAAGAGACGCCCGATCACGTCTTCCCAGGTCGGAAGAGCATGTGTGGCTTTGTATTGATAAAGGCGATCAAAGACATCTTTAGGCAAACGAATATAGGTGCTGTTAGGATAGTAATGCGCCATCATGTCTTGCCAGAGCGTGATCGGGAAACGATACGCAGCTTCTTTCGACCAGGAGATCTGTCCAGCCTGTAAGTTCCCCTCTTTCCCCTCGTAAAAGATTGTTCCACTAAACAGAAATGTCAGTGGTACCTCGCCATCACCCAGAGCATTAAAGTATTTTGTCGCCACAACCTCGAAGTCGTAGGTGCATGCAATAAGCATATCAACTTCGGTGCTTCCTGAAAACTGAGGCACCACGGTGTTTACGTGCGTCCACAGGAGAGGACGCAGCGTTTCCCGCCAGCGCTCAGGTTCCCCAAAGACCTCTAGCAATTTTGCCTGAGCCTCAGGAGTGTAGCGACGACGTGTAACCGCGATCTGCACCTGGGTATGAAGGGTAACGCTATGGATACGTTCCTGCGCATCTGCATTGGTGATGCGCAATCTGAAGATCAGCGTTGGCACGGCGGCAAAGGTTGGGGCTTCAGCGCCGACGACCTCGAAACTCAGGTCAGGCATAGCGTTCTCCTCCCATCAATTGGGATTTTGTTCGTATAGTCTCAAAAAACGCAGCAATAGCTTCTCGCGCCTCTGTTCCACCGCTCAGGCCTTTCCAGGATACGCGAATCAATCCCACAAGCTGGTAACACGCATCAATAGGAACAATGTAATGTTCACGCGCATTTTGCACCCGATTGATCAGGAGCGCCTCGACATCAGCTTCCAGTTCCTGCAAAATAGGGTTGTTGTTCAGCAACATCTCCCACCCATCGAGGTCGAGGAGGGATTCCGTGGCTCCCGCCGGGCTGGGATAAAACGCCATGATACGCTTTGACTCCGAACTGCGAAAGATGAAGGCCATATTGACTGGAATCATCAGTTCATCCCACTGCTGATCTGTCATCTGAAAATCTGGAAGCGCTACATAACGACGCGGCACAAGGCGATATTTTCTGCCGCCTGCCCCCTCTTCGTGAAAGAGGAATAAGCAGGCCTGGCATGCACAGACCAGCGCCTGGCTGGAGAGGTCTAGCAAATGACGATGTTCTGTCGGAATAGCCTCGCTACAGAGTTCACAGTGTTCTACTGCCACAGGGACCCGCTCAGGCTCGCGTTTCTGGGCAAAACGACGTAACGCACCGACTGGCGCTGCGGAACGCGTCCCACGCTCATCTACAGGGAAAGATGCAGACATTGTTGGTACACCTTTCACCCTGCACGAGTGGGCAGAGCCGCTGTATCGTTTGCTTTCAATGGAGAGTCAGAAGCATCTTTCTTGCGACGAGGAGGAACGAATGTCACGGGCGTGCCAATCCGTTCAGGTTGGCGTGGTGGCTCGGTGACGCCCTCCACTTCAAGCCTATCCAGGTCGGGAGCCGCCTTGTAGATGGCCTCTTCAATGGTCAATTTGAGGGTCACCATTGAGGAAGGACAACCATGACAACTTCCTTCCAGGCGCAGATGAGCCACACCGTCTTCAATGCCGATGAACTCGACATTGCCCCCATGCGCTTTGAGGGATGGACGTACGGCATCCAGTGCTTGAACAATGCGTGTTTCGATGTCGATTGGATGGAGACCATGCAGCAAAAGGAGGGAACTGAGCAGATCGTCATCTGCAAAGGTCTCGACCAACGCGACGCCCGCTGTTTCAGCGTCCGCAATACGTTCGAGCAGGCGAGCCAGCCCATCACCATACATATCCAGCAGCGTCTGAACAAGTTCTTCAGTTGTAGCACGCGCATGTGGATCAAGGAAGGTAGCTACCTCTTGAATCAGGGTCTCAATACGTGCCGCCCGGTGGTCATGCTTCTGCACTTCTTGTGGCATTTATGCGTCCTCCTTATTAAGTATCTCAACGTTAAGGCGTCGGCAGATGTGGGCTTTCTGGGTCTACCGGATCTTTAGGATTGATGCCTGTGGAGTCTTTGGCCGTCGATGTACCGGTGGGGCGTTTCGCTTTACCCGTAGTACCGGTATTCTGACGACCAGTCTGCTTTCCTTCTTCCTTGACTTTTTCCTCACCTTTACTGGTACCTGGCTGGTGTGCAGGATCGGGTGGAGTGGGTGGTTTCTGTTCTTCTGCCATTTTCTGTTCTCCTCTTATTGCTATCGTTCTATGATACGAACTGTGTCACCAGGCGTGCGCCAGCAGGGTTCATTGGGAACCGGGCACACGCCTGATGACGCCCCTACGGGTTTACACCAAACGTTGGCGAATGGACAATGTCAAGCTCTTTTCCCTCGCCCAGGTACATGTGGACGCCACATGGCAGACAGGGATCAAAGCTACGGACCGCCCGCATGATGTCGATACCCTTGAATGTGTCCGGCCCGTTCTCCTCAAAGATCGGCGTATTCTGGACAGCATCTTCATAAGGGCCAGGGGTGCCATAGATGTCGCGCACACTGGCATTCCAGGGCGTGGGAGGATACGGATGATAATTGGCGATCTTTCCGTCCTCAATGACCATGTGATGAGAAAGGACGCCGCGCACAGCTTCGTGGAAGCCACAGCCTATTGCATTCTTAGGAACAGTGAAATCACTCCATGTTTTGGTGTGACCAGCACGGATCTCATCAAGAGCTTTGTCGATGCAGTGCAATGCGACGGCAGCAGCGTATGCCTGGAAGTAGGTGCGTGCCCGGTTCCGCTCGATGGCGTTGCTCCATTTTGGAACCTTCCACTCAAACTCGACCTCCGGCTTCAAAGCAGTTTTGGGGAGTCGTATCTTGACACTGTGTCCGGTTGCTTTGATTAAGCCTCCCAGATCCACAATTCCTGCCAGGGCCGTCGTCCATAGACGGGCGAGAGGGCCGCCACCGGTGTCCAGGGCGAGGTAATCACCGGTGCGCTTATCATACCAGCGCGGTGACATCACCCAGCTATAGTTGCCCTGGAAGTCGCGTTTCTGCGGTTTAGGAATCGTCGTCTGATTCCAGGGATGGCGCTTGTCGATAGGATTGCCGAGAGGGTCACGATCAACAAACGTCCTCTCGCTCTGCCAATCTTCGTAGTAGGAGCTGCCCAATAGAATGCGGAGACCTACGTTGATATCGACCAGGCTCGTCGTTACCAGCTCTCCATCGACCACGATCCCTGGGGTGACAAACATGGCGCGACCCCACTTCTCCATAGTGCGATAATCAAAGTCACACACATCTGGGTCTTGCCATGATCCCCAGCAGCCAAGCAGCGTTCGTCGATAGCCCACCATCTCATAGCCGGGCAGCGCCTCGTAGAAGAAATCAAACAGGTCATCATGCAGAGGGATCATCTTCTTCATCCACTCGACGTACTTCATCAGGCGAACCAGATAGTCTGTGAAGACCTGGACGGTGGCAACCGTGCCTACCCCACCTGGATACAGGGTCGAGGGATGGACGTGACGCCCTTCCATCAAGCAGAACTTCTCACGCGTATAGCGGCTTACCTGGAGACCTTCGCGGTACAGTTCTCCGGTGAACGGGTTGAATGCCCGCATGATGTCCCCAATGGTGCGATAGCTATGCTCGCTTGCATGGGGAGCTTCGGTGTTATTTGCCCTCTCAAGCACGCCGGGATTCGTCTCGCGCACCATCTGTTCACAATAATCGACGCCGACCAGGTTCTCCTGAAAGATATTGTGGTCGAACATATACTCAGCCGCCTCACCCAGGTTGATAATCCACTCGCCCAGGGCAGGTGGTTTGACCCCATAAGCCATATTCTGAGCATAAACCGAGCAGGTTGCGTGATTATCGCCGCAAATTCCGCAGATGCGGCTCGTAATAAAGTGGGCATCGCGTGGATCTTTGCCTTGCATAAAGATCGAATAGCCGCGAAAGATGGATGAAGTGGAATGACACTCCGCCACGCGCTGGTTCGCGAAATCGATCTTCGTGTAAATACCCAGACTGCCAACAATGCGTGTGATAGGATCCCATGACATCTCTACTAGTTTGGGCTGCTTAGCAGGAGTGTCCTCTCGTCTCACTTCCGTACTCATGGCGCTATCTCCTTGCTTACTCTGGTTGAATGATGATAGTGGCGGATCATTGTTTCCATGTCGGTGAGTAACCAGTCGTCAGTTGCTGCTTTTTATGTCGCCAGGAAGGTTCCTTGTTGAGCGTCGTATTCGTCAACGAGCGTAGCCCTCGAATGGCCGAACCCCAGGCTGTAACCACAGTCGTTGAGAATTTAGCGCCAGGAGGCTCATCCATAAATGGCATAAACTTATCTGGAAATCCCGGCATCGTACAACCAATGCAGATGCCTCCGACATTAGGACAACCGCCGATTCCGGCCATCCAACCTCGCTTAGGGACGTTGCATTGGACCACTGGACCCCAGCATCCTAACTTCACAAGACATAGGGGTGATCCGTATTCGGTAGCGAACTGGCCTTGCTCATAGTAGCTTCCACGATCGCACCCTTCATGAACGGTCTTGCCGAAGAGCCAGGTTGGTCGTCCCAGATCGTCCAGAGGGATCATTGGAGACATGCCAGCGACCTGGTAGAGTAAATAGAGGAGGGTTTCCATGAAGTTGTCTGGCTGCACCGGGCATCCAGGCACATTAACGATAGGAATGCCTGCCTTCGATTTCCAGCCCCAGCCGAGATAGTCAGCGAGGCCCATGGCCCCTGTAGGATTCCCTTGCATGGCATGAATGCCGCCGTAGGTGGCACAGGTGCCTATTGCGACCACTGCCAGAGCCTTGGGTGCCAGACGATCTATCCACTCGGTCGTGGGAATTGGCTGGCCAGTATCTGGGTTGACGCCTTGTGCCGCCCAGTAGCCTTCGGTCTTGATCTTCTCGTTTGGAATTGAGCCTTCCACCACGAGAACAAAAGGGTCAATTTCGCCCCGCTCAGCTTGATAAAACCATGTCATAAAACTATCGCCACCAAGTTCAAAGGCGACTACAGGATTATGGAGATGAACCTTCGGGAGTCCTGGTATAGCTCCCATCACAATATCCTCAAGGCTGGGCTGTGTGGCTGCTGTGATTGAGACTGTATCCCCGTCACAACTCAATCCACCTGTTGTCCAGATGATGTGGACTTCTTCAACACGTGAACTGGTCGCCATGCTGCACCTCCTCGGGCAGATTCTGCCCTTAGTTTGTGAGTAATCACGCGCTCAAAGTAGATACAATTATTCTTAAGAAATAATTGCAATCAAAGAAGGATATGGTAGTTGAACGACAATCAGAGGTCGCGATGAGGCAAACAGCCGCCTCGGAAGAGCGTTGTGTTATAACGGAAAGCGATTTTTACTAGAATAGTGATACCTTGTCCGATCTATCAGTGACCAACAAGCGCAACACTTCTAGATTATACACCTATGGCCTGCATTTCATCTGGCTGACATCAATGCAGGCCGTCCAGAAAACCGCCAGACACATGCCGTTTTTTAAGAAGAATAACGAAGATTTGCCGTGACAAATAGAAACCTATTCATGCAAAAGGAGACGGTAGATTGGTTCCTTGTGTGAGAACTGTTGCATGAAGCCGTGTACCTGCTTCCCATCAATGATGTGAAATAGTAACAGTACTTTCCGAGCATAGCATATTTTGCCAGATATATCAAGGTCTAGTTTTCAAATAGTTCAGCCTATTACTGATTTCACTTGAGAATCACATAATTTATTGTTCATTTTTAAATACAAAAAAGTTTTTAAATACAGAGAAATTTATAAATTGTGCGGGTAAATTTGCGCATAATCTCAGTATATCGAACGTATACGCGCTAGTATCAAAAAATCGAGGAAATTGCGTTCAGGCAATAGACATACACTTTAATTATTTGTATCATTTGTTCTTGCTTTATAAATAGTTATGTTGCAAAGAAATAGCTGGCCTGCTGCGTCAGGGGGGGTATGTCCTTTGACTCTTTTCCCCTAAACATCATACAATGAGGCCAATTCTACGCGTTCCATCTGAGCCAAAGAGGAGTAACAGCTAATGATTCCGCATCACGATTTTACCCCACACGGCTATCTGGATAATCCCTATCACAGTTGGAAGCTTAATCCCAGCGGCGTTTTGCGCTCGCGTGCACCGCTTGGCATGGGCTGGCATGTGCCCAATGTTGGCACCTATGTGCGCAACCAGTTTCAATATACGGCCCATCTTATGCTTGGTCTCAAAATTGGTAAGACCTTGCTGATGACTCCTGAAGATTTCAAGCGCCATGGTTGCACCATTGTGAGCCATGTGCATACAAAGAATCGCTTTGAATATACATGCACTGTACCAAAACATGCTCTGACACTTACTGCTCGCTATTTTCTGGTGCAGGAACATGTACTTGGCTGTATTCTCACGCTTGCGACCACCGCAAAGCAACCCTTGCCAGTCACCTGTTTTCTATTGCACCAGCATACACACAATCCACACACCAGCCGCCTGTGGGAACATGGCCTCTATGCTCTCGATGGGCTATTGGAAGGGACCGCGCTGCTAGGTATTGCCAGTGAGGGAGACGTATTTGTGCATGGTGTGAGATCTGCTGATGGGAGCGAACTTCGTTTCGGTGAGATGGAATATGTCGTTGCACTGGAAGATGCGGCTATCTGGGCGCATGGCGTCGATGTTCCGCGTCCGCACATTACCGAGCATGAGGAGAGCACAGGCTGGCAGTTACGCACCGTGATTATACCCTGTACCGTGACGCTTGCCCCTCAGTCTGAGAGCATTATGAACATCATTCTGGCCCGTGGCGTCTCGCAAGATGAGGCATGGAAGCGCTGGGAAGATGGTATTGAGGAGATTGCCCTGGCCGAAGCACAACATCGTGCCGACGATGAGCAGTTCTGGGAGCAGGCACCACAACTCTCTGGCGATTGGCCTGAGACCTGGCAGCGTGGCCTGGTCTATGACCTTGAGACACTCCGTATGACCATGCGACCCTCTGCTGGTGTGCTTGAAGGCGTATGGGATGGCATGCAAATTCAAGCCCCTAGAACGGTTCTGGCGGAGGCGGCTATGGATACGCTCTTCTTGAGTTATGCCGATCCTGATCTGGCTGCGGAGGTTATCCTCAATCATTTTACTTCTGCCCCGCATCCTAATCTGCCTTGTGCGCGCGAGGATGGTAGCTACAATATGGTTGCCGATGATGGGCAGATCTGTGGGACCGCGCCGGAATGGGGGTTTCCTCTCTGGTGTTGCGATCAGATTCTGCGGAGAACTGGTGATCTGCACTGGCTCCGTCGTCTCTATACGCCTGCCGCCGCCTACTTGAACTGGTGGTTGGAGCATCGTTGTGATGCGGATGGCTGGTTGGTATATGCCTGTTCATGGGAGAGTGGTCAAGATGTCTCCAGCCGCTTCGGGCCTCAGCAGACTGGCGGCACTGTTATTCAGCATGTGCGGCCCGTCGACTTGCAGGCCAGCATGGCACAGGGAGCAGAGATCCTGGTGCGCTGGGCTACTCTGTTGGAGCGGGAGGCCCCTGTTGTCGCCTCCGTACCGCCTGTGAACTTTGCCGTCGAAATCCCACATTGGCGTAGCATTGCCAGCGATTTTACCCTCAGAACGCAACAGATGTGGCAGGATGGCTGGTTCCGCGATTATGACTCTGTGGCGCACGAGTGGTCAACGCAGCAAGATGCGATGCATCTGGCACCTGTGTTTTGTGAGGTGGCAGATGCAAGCCATAAAGAGCACCTGCGTCCATTTCTTTCACAGCCACCGATGCATAGTTCGGGTTGGGCACCACTCTCATGGCCGCCGGTGGTGATGACTCTGGTTGGCTCTGCGGCGAATGCGAATATGCCTCTTGATGCCGCCGAACTGGCTTATCTTTATAT
>JACDAE010000109.1 GCA_013695595.1 Ktedonobacteraceae bacterium
CTTCATCACGGTATCGCTCAACCAATACACAGAATGGCCGCGTGACCGAGGATGAGCGCCTGCTGCGTCGTCCCACGCAACCACTAGTTAGTCCGAACGATCCCGTTCCTCAAGAGCAGGTAAAACAGGAAGAACATGCCCTCGACCGCGCTCTGCATCTGGATTTCACGTTGACCGATCCCTGGCGCGTCTTTCGCATTATGAGCGAGTTTGTGGATGGCTTTGATGCCCTGGCACACATTCCCCCTTCGGTCGCCATCTTTGGCTCGGCACGCCTGAAAGCTGACTCACCCACCTATCAAGCTGCGGAAGAGACTGCACGTCTGTTGGCAAAAGAGGGCTTCGGCATCATCACCGGTGGCGGTCCCGGCATTATGGAAGCTGCCAACAAAGGTGCACAGCAGGGTGATTCTTGTTCGATTGGCTGCAACATTGAACTCCCCTTTGAGCAGGCCTCTAATCCCTACCTGGACATCTCCGTTGACTTTAGCTACTTCTTTGTGCGTAAAACCATGTTCATCAAGTACTCGGAAGCCTTCGTCATTTTTCCAGGGGGGTTTGGCACGATGGACGAGCTATTCGAAGCCATCACCTTAATTCAGACCAGGAAGGTCAATCACTTCCCGGTAATCCTCTACGACTCCAACTTCTGGGGTGGCATGGTCGCTTGGATCAATAAAGCAATGGTCGAGATGGGGACCGTTTCGCCGGAGGATGTGCTACTGCTGCACCTCTGCAATGATCCTGAGGAGATCTGTAAGATCGTGGTTGATTCCTATAAAGAGAGCTATCGCCAGGATCGCTCAAACCGGGCTGAACATCGAGACCAATCAATTCGCTAAATATATGTAAAACATACAAGATGTATATTATAGTAGAGAAGCCATTTATAATTCCGTGCTCCCTTATAATCATCATGGGATTATAGAGGGCATATGGAATAATAGTGGCACACGGAATTATAAATGGCTCCCTACCCATAATGCATATTATGTCAATTACTCGCGCATGGCACGTTTATAATATGCCATCTGCGTAGCTGATTCTTCAACACCCACCATAATCGTATGCAGGTGCGCGGTATCATATTCGGCAAGCGCGGTGAGCAGTTCGGAGCAGATATATTCCGCGATCCGTTCAGCCGTCGAATTGTCGATAGGCAACTCAATGACATCGACGCGTGGGAAGAGGTAGCGTTTCTCCTGAAAGCGAATCTCCCACGCATTTCCTTCAAGATGTAATTGCAAGTGGGGATTATGCATGGGCAACAAAAAATGGTGGTTCAGGTGGCGACAGATCTCCCTGGTGAGGCGTTTGAGGATTGTAAAATCAAAGACCAGGTTATCTTTGCCCAGGTCCCCCTCGATCTCGACCAGCACTCCATAATTATGCCCATGCAGACGCTCGCACTTGCCCCCAAAGGTAATAAAATGAGCGGCACTAAAGCGTAGATACCCGCCCTCAATTTTAACTTTGCGCATCACACCTTCACTCGCCATAACCAGAACTCCGTTTCATCTGCATAAACATTTTTCCTGTCAGTCAGGTCAGCATATCATGAATGGCACGGAGAAACAAGGCAAGGCAAACGTGACAATGTATTGTAGAGAAATACTACACCAATTGCCGTTGCCGCACCTCAGCCGCAACATCGTATTTCGTCGCAAACGCGTGTGGGCTACAAAAAACGTTATGCCGACTAAAAGATATGGGTGTCTCCATTAGCAGATGGGCCTGGACGTGGGGTTTGCGGGCACCGAGTCCTGTGAACCAGGCGTCCTCCAGGAAATAGGCGGGATCGTTGACCCAGGTGGGACAGAAGATCTGGTCGCGCTCACAGAGATATTCGACGGTGGCAGCACAGAAGGCAGCCCATTGCTGCTGTTCGGGGGTTATGTTATCTGGCAGGGAGAGAGGATCGTGTACCAACTCGGCGCGGCGGTCGGCAGCATAGGTGTGCCAGTAGTTGAGGAAGTCACCAAGAGCAGTCCACGGGCGCTCACCCTGGACGATCTGCGCATAGGTATCATAAATAGACTGCAATTCGGCCCACATGTTCTTGTACTCCTCTTATCTCTCCGCTCCAAGTATACCATAAGATAAGGAAAAAAACAGATATTTGGCGTGTCGTTTAAAATAATGCGTCAAGTGTGGCATGCAAATTGCACTCCACCTGCCATTGTGGGCTGGCATAACGATCAACGAGTTCCTGGGCCTGTTGGCGTGTGTCGATCGTGAGCAGTTCACACAAAGCCTCGATATCATCCTCGTCACGATCACGACCCGCCAGCAGTTTCAGAACAAGGATGTACTCCGGGGAGGGAATATAGACCTGCAAATTGGGATAATCGCGCCAGAGGGTGATTGGCCCGGTGGCAGGGGCAAATGCGGCGACCACATCATTGATCCAATCACGCTTGATCCCGTGCTTCTTTGCCACGGCATTGGCGGCAGAGCGAAAAGCCTTCGTCGCCTGATCCTCATTCATAGTATCAGGAAAAGAGAGCGGGATAATATCGACATCCTTCGTTGCAGCGCGGTTCTTGATAAAGGAGATCATGAATGCGCCGCCCACGACAACCATGCGCACAGGTTTGGTAATCGGGCGCAGCCCCAATTCCTCGTTCAACGTCTGGAAATAGGTATCGATCTCTTGCGTGCTGAGCATGCTGGTTTTTCTCCCTTCATCATTAGTGTGTGACGATATGGCTGAAAAGTCAACAGAGGGAGCATGTGCTATACTATAGCATCGCTTGCAGGAAGCAGTCCTGCATCCTAATTTAAAAGGAGATTGACAGTCATGACAGTTGCAGATACCTTTGAAACCATGAAAAGCCTCTTTAACCCAACAGCAGCAGCGGGCCTAAATAAAACGATCCAGTGGAATATTAGTGGCGAAGACGCAGGCAATTGGGCCATCAAAATTGTGAATCAGACCTGTGAAGTGATCACGGGCGGCGTTGAGAAACCCGATCTCACCCTCTCTATGACCGATAAAGATTGGTTGGCAATCGCCGAAGGCAAGCTGAACGCAATCCAGGCCTTTACCACAGGCAAAGTGAAGGCGGCTGGTGATCTTTCACTGGCAATGCGCGTCAACAACCTCTTCCCACGCGGGTAAGCACTCGCACAGACGCCATTTCATCTTCAGTAGAATCAATACACTCTTAACCACAAAAAGAGTGTATTTTTGCATTCGGGAGATTGGAGAAAAAGGGGGCTGGATGCCATGTGTTATACTGTAGCAATGCAATATCAGCACCACCCATATATAACAGCACATTTGACCGCCATTCTCGCATGCTTTCATGATTCAGGAAGGTGGTATGGATCAGCATCCCCACGGACACCTGGCGTAGGGGCGTGTGCTGGCCACCGCCCGGCCCACCAGCATCGTTCATCGGGTCCACGGGCGCACGCAAGGTGACGCCCCTACGCCATGGGGGATGCAATGACGTTTGATAGAACAGGAGCACATATGCTGATAGCCAGACCGTGTCATATATTTGCTTGGGAATAGTACCAGTAGCAAGCGGACAAAGAGGTATCACTATGACGTTTATCCAATATCACAACCAACCTATATTACGAGATCCTATCGCTCTGGTAGCTTTTGCTGGCTGGAATGATGCAGCCGAAGCGGCGACGACAGCCATTAAATTTTTGATTGAGCGTTGGAAACCAATCAAAATTGCTGAAATTGACTCGGAAGATTTCTTTGTCTTTACGGAAACCAGGCCCACCGTCAAGTTTGTCGATGGCATACAACGGACTATTACCTGGCCGACCAATCAGTTCTTCGCCTATATAGCCACCGAATCCAATCGGGATGTGATCCTCTTCACCGGCTCTGAGCCGCAACTGAAGTGGAAGACCTTTAGTAACAGCTTCCTTGAGGTGTGCAAGCGCTTCAATGTCTCGGAAGCGGTCTTTCTTGGTGCATTGCTCGCCGATGTTCCCCATTCCATTGAGGTTCCCATCTCAGGCACCTCATCGAACGACGAGGTGATGGAACGCCTGCGCGAAATGGATGTGCATAGTTCACGGTATGAAGGTCCAACGGGCATGATCGGTGTTCTACAGGACGCCTTCCGGCGCATCCAGATCCCCTCAGCCACATTATGGGCCGCCGCACCCCATTATCTCGCAGCAACGCCCAATATCAAGGTCACCTCTTCCTTGCTCACGTATGTCAATACTTACCTTTCCTTTGGCCTGGATCTGAGCGATATTCACTCGGATGCCATCCATTTTGAAGAGCAGATCACAACGCTGGTGGAGCGCGATCCGGAGGCCAGCGCATACGTGCGTAAACTGGTAGAGCAACTGGCACAGGATGCGGAGGATGACGAAGACGATGAAGATGAAAAAAGCAGTTTAGATGCGACAATAACCACAGGGCCACTGCCCAGTGCTGATACATTGATCCGTGACGTTGAAGAACTGTTACGGCAAGAACGCAAAAATGGTTCCAGCCAGGATGATGGCGAGGAAAATGAATGAGGAGTAAATTGTATACATTAAAAGAAGTGCTTCAACCGCGCTCAGTAGCGATACTGGGCGCATCTCGTGCCCCTCACAAATGGGGCCACGTCGCTGCCAAACAACTGATCGAGGGCGGCTTCCCCGGCGAGATTTATTTAATTACGCCATCCACCCCTGAGATCCTCGGTCGCGCAACCTATCGCAGCATGCGCGACGTGCCAGGACCAGTCGATCTCGCCGTTATTTCTACATCGTTCCAGCATGTCGTTCAATCGGTCGAGGACTGCATTGAGCATGGCGTGAAGGGCATCGTGATTATCACCGCCGGCTTCAGTGAAACGGGTGCCGAAGGACGCGCATTAGAGCAGCAACTGGTTGCCCGTTGTCACGAACACGGCATTCGCATTATTGGCAGCAACTGCATGGGCATCTATGTGCGCGGCTCACGCCTCAATGCGCTGGGCATGGTCTTTCCGTTGCCTGAGGGACCAATCGGGCTGGTCTCGCAAAGCGGCAACCTGGGCATGTATTTCTACGCACAGGCCCACCTCGACGGCCTCGGCTTCACGACCTTTCTCAGCATGGGCAACGCCGCAGATGTCTCATTCCCCGAATATGTACAATACCTGACAGATGATCCACACACGACCGTTATTGCTGGGTATGTCGAGTCCATTCAAGAGCAGACACTGCGCCAGGTCACTCGCGAAATGCGCATGCGGGAGCGCTACAAGCCGATTGTGATCCTCTTGAGTGGTGCAACCGATGTAGGTGTACGCGCAGCGCTTGCCCATACGGGTTCACAGGCAACGGTGCGGCCAGACCACGATACAAGTCTCATTGGAAGCGGCGTTGTGCGTGTAGTGCGTTCGGATGAACTTTTTCCCGTCGCGCAGGCGCTCGCGCAGCAGCCACCCACGCCACAGGGAGGCAAACGCATCGCAATCGTTGGTGACGGTGGTGGCAGCGTCGTAGCGACCGGTGATGCCTGCATACGAGCAGGATTAAAGGTTCCCATCCTTTGTGCTGAAACACAGCAGGGATTACGCGCCCTCATGCCAGCACGCGCGACGGCAACGAATCCGGTCGATGTGGCTGGTGCGGCGGATGAAGATCCCCTGTCGTTTGCCCATCTCACGGAAATATGCTTGCAAGATCCGGCCATCGATGGCGTCATTATTGCAGGTCTCTTTGGGGGCTATCGCTGGCTCCTTTCAGAGGAGTTCGGGAGCCGCGAGGAGGCTGCCGCACACATGCTTGGTCAGCTTGTCAGGAAATACCAGAAGCCGGTACTGGTCCAGACCGTCTATGCGCGTCATGATATTCCAGCATTGAGTCTCTTGCGAGAAGAGAATGTGCCGTACTACGAGTCGGTCGAGATAACCTGTCGCGCGATGGCTGCCCTGGCTGAAGTGGGACAATTTCTGGCGAACGAATAGACAATCAAAGGAATGGTTAGGGCATTAATTGGGGCAGATGGGCTTATTCCATTGCACTCCATCGCGCCCCTACATTATTGTAGAGGATTACGCACAAAACCGTAGGGACCATATTTATAGCGTCTAACAATTTATTGAAGGGATTTGAAGAGATCATATCATGGACCATTTCTTCAACAGGCAACATTGCGGGCGACGGCAATGTTGCTAGATATAATCCCATGCGTTGGTACTCCTTTTTTAAAATTGAGTTGCACCAAGCACAAGTGCGACCAACACGATTAACGAGAGCAGGATGCCCAGGCTATACAGCAGGAACACACGTGTATGGGTGCTCATGTGTGTACGCTTCGGGTAGAGACGAGCAGCCGATGCAGCGGTTGGGATCGAGTCCACCTGGCCCAGGCTGACCGCACCCAGGCGCTGTTTCTTGCCCCGCCTCATTCTCTCATTAAACGCACCATTGGAATACATGTACACATTTACATAGATACCACAGACTACAAGTACGACGAAGAACAAAGCAACAATTGCAGCAAGTAGCGTCATGTCAGTTCCTCCATCGTTCTGGCTGGGGATAATCCCACAGGTCCACTCAAAGGTCTTAAATTGTGAGGGTGTTCAC
>JACDAE010000362.1 GCA_013695595.1 Ktedonobacteraceae bacterium
CCAGCGTAGCGACCCAATTTAGAGCGTCCATCAATTGATGGACGCTCTAAATTGGGTCGCTACGCTGGGAATTTACTGGACAGGCACGCGTTTTCTTGGACAAATCTCTTTTCCCGACAGAGTCATGCAATCAGGCCCCTACTATTTTGTGTAAGGGGTCTTATTCTCCATGAAAGATCTCGTCATAATGTTCGGCTACCAGGTGAGTTGGGAAGATATGCAGCAGATTTACGCCCAATAAAGCAAACGCTGTCCAATCAAATCCTGCATCAATCGGCACACCCAACACAGTCCCTACTGCGGGCAAAACTACGCTCAATCCGAGTTCTCCCAACGCATCTGGGAAAAAGAGAACTGCTAATAATACTACAATGGCAGCAATAAAAAGGATTTTACGCGTTATTGGTACACGTCGATCTGTGAATAGTGCTCCTATCAATCTGCCTGTTTTGGCGAAATGGAAAAAGATGTCGCGTCGCCTGGGATACTCATTTGCTCTTTTGCTTATCTGCATTTTATCTGAACTCCTCCTCTATATCTTCAATGGTAATACGGATAGAAGGTGAGAACAGTTGCAAATTGCAATATTCATCGACGCATTATAACCCTGCTATATATGGAAGAATACCGGCAACAATAACGTCGCTGCAAATTCGAGGTGCCACAGCGTCAGGCCAATAGTGAGCACCGCCAGGCTGATATGAAACACACGCCAGTAGCGAATAACATAGCGGAAAAGTTCCTCGCGCTTCAATGCTTTCTGCACATCTGCCAGGGCCGTGATATGCTCCTGTGCACCCGGAATAAGCGCACCAGGACGGGCTAACGTGCTTTTGCGGTCAGGCACAAAACGGTATTGAGCGCTATCCCGGCTCAACTCCTGCGGCGTCTCATCGAGCGAAATATAGGCCAGATCCCATGATGTCTGCAATACAGGACCACCTTTCCCGTTGCCTACAGAGTCCTTTGTGCTTTTTGCATGAGCGTTTGCGAAGGGTGTCCCGGTAAGTCCTGCAATACCAGGCATGCTACGACCATTGTTGTCAGGCTGAAAACCACGTACTTCCTGTGAGTTATGTGAGACGATAGAATGTAAACGCTGCGAGATATTTTCAATGCGATCATCACCCTGGGCCGTTAACGCTTTACGAGCTTCTTCCGTAATCAGCCGTGGCATGATGCGGTCAAGTCCGCGCCCGATGAAGCCGCTGATCGCCAGGGCAATCATCCCATAGAGGGCATAGGTGCCGCTGCGGGGATTGAAGTTGCCAAAAGAATGCAGGAAGAGCAGGATGAGGGCTATTATGCCGAAGGCAACATGCCAGTTCAGGAAAGCATTAAGCTTGCCTGTGGTGCGTTGACGCGAACGACGATACTGGCTAAAGCGCAACGCAGCCAATAGCATAAAACCTGTTCCAGCAACTGCATACGAGTAACCCGCAATGCTATCAGGCGCGGTATCAGGGCTGAGGCGACTGTACACGACATAAAAAGCTACACTAATCCCGATAACGAGGGCCGCCAGTAGCATGCTTGCTACCCATGATCCAGTGATATCAAAAGAGAGCCATGGGTAGCCTTTTTCACCTTCCGCACGCATACGCATACCTTATTCCTCCATTTCTGATTGCAACAAACGCACTTTGAGCAGCATCATCATCGATTCTCTATGCAACCCGACGGGGCAAGGTGAAATGCATGCTCCACATTGATAGCACGAACGTGCAAAACGAGCTACAGAGGGCGATATTGGTCCAGAAAGCGTTTCTCGATTGAGCACATCAATTGTAATAGGTTCAGATACAGCCGGACAGGCGAGTAAGCATTCGTTGCAACCAATACAGGCGCTGATCTCTTGACTCACCTGCGGGCCGGTTTTATGTAACAGTGCCGGCTTGAGCCTCATCAACTTGAGCATTTAGCGTCCTTTCTCCCCTGGTTGGTCATTATCACTATAGGACCAGAGGCTGCGTGAAGAGCGTCGTTTTGGCAATACAGCATGATCTTCTCGAAGACTCTCCCGAGATGGTTGACGCGTCTCTTTTGGTGCTTCATCGCTATATGCCCACAGGCCGCGTGTACGTCCTGGTCGTGGATTATCAGCAGGAACAGGTACCATGGTAACATCAGGAACCTTTTTATGTGATGCGCGTTGATTTTCAGCGGGAGCGCCGGTCTTTGGGCGCGTCGATGCAGGTGTCACAGGCAGATTGCCTGTGAATGGGCTGATCTCCTCGGCAAATGGATCGCGTTCCATTGGCTGCTCTAGCAGGAATGAGGGAGAACTTTCCTGTGCTCGTGCGGCTGGTCTTCTATTATTGAACGGTCTCAATTCTTCGGTTGACTGGTGACCAAGCATTGGTAGCTTGCCACTAAAAGAGCTGATCTCTTCAGTCAGTGGCTCATGTTCAAATGATGACTCTGGTTCCTGTCTGAGAGACGGTAGCTTGCCGCTAAAAGAGCTGATCTCTTCATAGAACACAGCTTGCTCTTTCTCTTTAACGGGTGCGGCTGGTTGCTCTTTAGCGGGCACTATTGGTAGAGGCGTCAACTGCGCGTTCATAGGTATGAGATGTGGCGGCGTCTGCGAGTTGGACAATTGTCCTGTGAGTATACCTTGCGCGAAACGTGAGCGGTGCTCGGACACGAACTGGCGAGCATCCAGTTTACCCTTGAGCAATGGTTTAATCACGTTGCGGATGGGTAGCCCTTCGTCGATGATGCGCTTGATCGCCAGGCTATCGGGCGGCTCCGAGCCAAGGGAGAGATAGCCAACCAGGCGATCTCCGGCAATTGTCATACGTCGATAGCCGCTCTGGCTTACATTGGTCAGTGTGTCAATTTTATTGTCCTCAAGCATGGGATCACCAACCGTAAGCATCGAGAGTTCGCCCAGGTGGGTTGCATGCCATTGTACGCCAAACGGTTGGCGGGCCAGATCTTCGCGCCTAGCCAACATCGCGCCCACGATGCGCGCCTGATTGACCGCTGCATACCATACCGCACGCGGCTCATAATCGCCCGTCAGCGGATTTTTGAGGGCTGCAACATCGCCGGCGGCAAAGATATCCGGGACGCTGGTGCGTAGTTGATCATCGACCACAATCCCTTTTTTGCGGCGCAGAGGCAGGCTACAATTATCGGCCAGGGTCATCACTGGCTGCGTGCCTGTGCAGGTCAATAGCATCTGGCAGGGGAGCATCTCTTGATTTTTTGTGATGACGCCCGCAACCGAGCCAACGCGTCCAACGACTCCCGCCACTTCGGTTTTGGTATGTACCTGAACGCCAGCTTTGCGTACGCGTTCCAGCACCATTTCGGACGCCACCTCATCCAGCATCTTGCCCATAAACGTCTCGCCACGGATCAGCCAGTGAACTTTGATGCCCCAGTACGCCACGCCCATCACCGTCTCGATTGCGTGCACGCCACCACCAACTACGACACATTCAGTCACTTCGCTCAAGCGGCGGCGAAAGTCCAGATAATCTTGCAGACGGTGCAGCATCATCACCCCATCGAAATTGCGTCCCGGCGTGCTCTCTGGCAGACCCATCGGCGCACTTCCGGTCGCAATCAAGAGCGATTCATAGCCGAAGCCGCGATTACCGGTCAGGGATACATATTTGCTCTGTGCGTGAATCTCTTCGACACGTGCATTCACAACATGGATGCGTTCGGCGCGCTCTGTTCCTGCTGGATAGGCCAGCAATTGCTCACGTGTTAGCTTTGCGATCGCAAACTGCTTGAGTGCGGGCGTATTAATCGTGGGATGAATCTGATCCGTAATCATCACGATACGCTTATCGGGAGCGTGACGACGCGCCTCCACGGCAGCGGTTAATCCGGCGATCCCATTGCCAATAATCACGATATCGGCGCTATCCATAGAGGAGCGCGAAAGTTTCTGTTGTGGTACGGGAACAAGAGCTTTCTCTGGTTTTGTCGTCATACTGTTCTCCCTCCCGTAGGACCCTTGTATAGGTGCTGTGTACGCTTCACAATCGGGTAGCTTGCCTCTATCCGATTGTGAGCGTTATATATATGTGAGATGCGATCCTGCACCCACACATTGAAAATAGCCGGGTATGCATCCCTGCAATAGCCATAGCTTGAAAACATCATTCTAATCCACATCTATCACTAACAGGGTATTATTCGGCCCTGGTTTAAAATAGACATCCGTGCCTGCCTTCTCGATAATGTGGCGCTCCAGGTGGCCGGCGGACGCGCGACACGTTGTGCGACACTCAAACGGCACTTTTTTGCCATCGGGCGTCATCAAGATAAAGTCTCTATCGGGGCCCGTAATCTGCAAAATCTTGCCATTCATGTGTTGCACAGAGGTGCCATGAGCCAGGGCCGGACCGACCGTCATCACAACAAAAATACCCATGATGGACACGATCCCGATCAAAAGCATCACAACGATAGCGGCAGACATGCGCGGAAAAGCCATTTCAACACTTCCTACTAGAAAGATACACGCACGTTGGTGCATATATGTTTAACATATACGTACATATGTTAGTATATATCAAGCTACCTCTCTTCTTCCGCGACGGGAGGGAGATTAGCCCGAATGTCTCACCAACGAGCGTTTATTTTTGTCATACTGTAACCATATCACGGAGGTTACACGATGCTTTTGCGAAATAGCAGATTTGTACCCGTTATTCCTAGTCGGGTTTATAAATCGGACATGTACAGGGGCGGCGAGATGATAGATAAGGATTTTTTAGGTGCTAGACTGGATTATAAATCTATTGGCTCCAACGAATAAGGGATTCGCCAAAAATGATGCATCAAAAATAGCGTAACGCGCGAACAACGGTAGGGAAGCCATTTATTATTCCGGGGACAACGAAATCGATGCTGCGAGGTGATCTATCCCCCCCGGAATAATAAATGGCTTCCCTACCGTCATTCACGTATCGCATGTATTATCTTGTGTTCACGCCATGGTCCGGAATCGCCGTGCCCCCGGAATAATAAATGGCTTCCCTACCGTCATTCACGTATCGCATGTATTATCTTGTGTTGACGCTGTTTTTCTTGAAATTGTTGGTAGTCAATGCTTGTAAATCGCGCTCACCCGCCAGTGGTCAGGGATGAGATGAAGATATTTACAGGATTATTCGTGTTTTATTTTTTCTAAGAGGTAATTGTAGTTATCGCAAACTGTAATTGTGCTTGGGTGAGTGAGTCCGAGAATTTGTTCGTAGATGGTGAGGGCCCGTTTGAGAAGGGGTTCCGCTTCGGCATACTTCCCTTGCATGTAGTAGAGCATCCCCAAGTTATTAAGGCTCCTTGCCGTGTCGGGATGCTTCTCTCCTAACACCTCTTCACAGATCGCTAACGCTCGTTCATATAATGGCTCTGCTTCTGCATACTGCGCACGATCGCCCAAGTAATAACCTGCCTCATTTAGCAACCGTGCCGCTTCCTTAAACACTAATTCCCGTTTCTCGATAAAATCAGCACACACAAGTGCATGAGGGAGCCACTGTTGACATTTAGGCCATTCCTCAACTTTCTGCACAGCAGGAAAACTCCAATTGACAGCTCGTATTGCACGCTCAGCCCATCGCTTCCGTGTTTCCTCATCCATCTCATCTCTCAGCACAGCTTGCACGAGACGGTGCACCACCATTGTATGCTTGCTACCATCACGCCGTATGAGCGAATATTTGAGCAATTCTTTGATTGCCAGATTCAGTTTATGTAGATTGCCCGCGAGAGATTGCAGTTCGGTTCCAATATCCTCTGGTGCCTTGCTAATAATCTCTTCAGGAATATCGTCGGGGGCGAGAAACGCGCAAAATCTTAGCAGGTCGGCGGCGGCAGGGTTAGCCTGTTGCACCTTTGCAAATGATAGTGCCCAGGTCTTCGCAACGGGATCAGGGTGGTAAGCTTTGTACTCTCCACGTTCCTTTAACATGTCTGCTGGCTGTTCCAGATAAAGCTGAAGATAATCTGGAAGGCTGCATTTCGTCTCTTCGATGTAAGCTCCGGCCTGATCGAGCGCCAATGGAAGACCATCCATAGCTTGCGCGATAGTTCTGGCAACGGTAAGATCGGCGGAGGGTGCGCTCGTTAATGAAGCAGTGAGTGTGAGTATCTTCGCCCGCCGCAAAAGCAGCAATGCTCCCTCTTGCACATCCATTTCGTCGATCTCGACACGTTTTGCAACGTTGCCCAACGCTGTGGCGCGTGTGGTGAAGAGAATGTGCCCGCTGTTTTTTGTAGGGAGGATATCGCTCACAATTGATAGGTCATCGGCATTATCGAAAATAAGTAGCCAGGAAGTGTTGCTTTCGAGCCATTGCTTCACTGCCTGGATGGTAACTTCTGGCTCCCTGGCGTTCTGTTCTGGCAGGTGCAGGAGGGTGGCGATTTTTGTGCTATCGGCGATCGGCATCTCACGGCTATTGCCTGGATCCAGAAGATGGCATGGTACTCTTCGCGGTAGCGATAGGCATACTCGATTGCGGTCTGCGTTTTGCACGATGCCGCCGAGTCCGCTGATCGCCGGGGGTTGCACCAGCGCGGCGGATTGGGCGGCAAGCAGCATCGCCCGCAGACGCGCGAGAACCTGTGCGCGGCCCGTGAAAAAGGGATTCCGGCGCAACAGGATATTCCAGAGCGCGGGCGGCTCCGGGTTGGAAGGCACCTGGGTCGTGCTCACCATCGTGGTGCTGGCGGCTAACGATGAGCTGGCTAAGGAGTCGAGGCTTTCCCTTTCTTTTTCTCGTCAAGGTCTTTGATGGCCTTACGGATGCCTTTTACCACATTTAAAAGGGCTTCATCGTGAGTGGGCCATGTCACCACAGGTTTTGCCTCATCTGGAAGCGCCTGGATTTCGGAAAAGGGAGTTCCAGCCCAATCGCATGGGCGCAAAATGATTGGTATTACACGTGCTTCATCAGCTTTGTCGCGCTCTACCGCACGTACCATCTCAACATCGTAACAAAAATCTGAACTGATGAAGTCGGCACTCACGAGTAGGAGAATGATATGTGCCTGGTTTAAATGATTGTTGAGTTCGGTACGCCACGCGCTGCCGGGAAGGATATCACCATCAAACCAATTGCTGATGATGCCCTGTTTGCGTAAATTGCTCAGATGGACCGCCAATTCATCCAGGAGTTTCCTATCTTTATGGGAATATGAGATAAAAACATCGTACGGCATGCAACCCCTCCTATTTATCTACTGTATATTGATGAACTTCATTATACAGTAGCGCCTTTACAACTTCAATGGACCCAAAGAGTTTGCGCCTGTATGAGGAACGTGAGAATGGTACGCATGTTACAATAAAATCAGCAAATCATGCCAATGGTGTAGGGGTGCTATTTATAAACCCGCCGTGCCCCCCCACATAACAATTTACCCTAAAAACAACATGTCACATCAATATATGAAAAGAGAGGAACGTACGATGGATACATCATTACGCCAGGCGTTATTAACACGATTGGGACGTTTTCCGCAACGTGTAGAACTGGCACCGGTGTTGGGCGCAGAAACCGATGAGGGCACATATATGCGCAGACTGATCACATATAAAGTAGAGGCAGAAGAATCTGTGCCTGCATGGTTGTTGACGCCGAAAGGGATTGCCCCAGAAGGAGGATGGCCTGCAATTTTAGCGATCCATCAGCATGGTGGACAATATAATCTGGGCAAGTCTGAACTGGTCGGGCTGGTCGGCGATGCTCAGTATGCGTATGGGCGTGACTTATGTCAAAGAGGCTATGTCGTGTTGTGTCCAGATATGTTGTGTTTCGAGGAGAGGCGACCATCCGAGGAGGAGTTACTGCGTGGGAATGACAGACTGGATGGACCGGGCTATGAGCGCTTCGAGTTTACAAAACGTCTTATCAACGGCTCGTGTTTGCAGACGAAGTATCTGCACGATCTCTCCTGTGCTCTGGATCTGCTCACGTCGCTGCCGAATGTTGATGGTGTGCGTCTGGGAGCCATTGGGCACTCGCTCGGTGGACAGGAAACATTGTGGCTGACATGGTATGATCCACGTGTAACGGCGGCTGTCTCTTCATGTGGATTTAGCCTGATGCGCGCTATTGTACGCGATGGCATTAACCATAATTTTGCCGCATATGTGCCAGATATGCTGGCGGTGGGTGATACAGATACACTGGTGGCGGATCTGGCCTCGCGCCCTTTCCTGTTGACGGCTGGTGAAAGCGATCCTATTTTTCCTATCGACGGAGTGCGTACGGTGGTTGAGCATGCACAGCAGGCGTATGGGCAGCAGAATGCGGCTGAGCGTTTCCAGACGCTTCTTTTTCCCGGAGGACATAGTTTTCCGGATGATGTGAAGGAGTTGGCGTATGAGTTCCTTGATTGCTGGCTGAAGTAGGGGCCAGATTGCTGCTCTTTCAAAAATGAATCTGGATACCTGTATTGTGGGAAAATAGGATCAGGGTAGGGAATACTAAATGGCTTCTCTACCCTGATCCTATTTGGTTCATCCTAGTAATATCCACATCAAATTTTGAAAGAGCAGCAGTCTGGTCCCTACCCTTAATCGACAATATACATGTTAGAAGTTTTGGGTGAGCGGACGACCCGTTCCTGCATAGATTTCTACGAAAAAGGGTACGAGTTGGGTGGGATCGATATGGAGATGGTACTGTGGCGTCCAGCTCACATCACCACTGAGGGTAGGAGTATTGATTGCATTGTAGGCAGCCAGTAGATCAACAGGTTTTCCGTTGACGAGGTCACCCTCGGTGTGGATTGCTGTGCCCTTGTAGTACCCGATGATGTTGCCTGCTGGAATAGTTGAGGGGAGTTGATAATAATTGTTCTGGGCATAGATCTGGGATGATACCCCGACGCCGAGAGCATATATAAAATCGGGACTTTTCCCCTCATTATAATAATTGTTATAGACGTGCACCTGGCCGAAGCGCACACGTGGCAACCGTTCGAGCACATTCTCAAATTCGTTGTGATGGATCGTGACGCGCAACTTGCCCGTATCAACTGTGGATGAATCCGATGAGCCGATGAGCATGGTTTTATCATGGTCGAGGAAGCGGTTCCACGAGACCGTGACAAGATCGGCCCCTTTGGTGATGTCGCATTCACCATCGTGCTGTTCATAGATACGCCCAAAATAGGTAGGTTCTGAGCTATCAGGCTGTTTTGCATCTGTGAAGGTATTATGGTCAACCCAAACGTGTGTTGCATTGTTGAGGACGGACAGGTTATCAAATGCAGAGTTCCAGTTGCCAGTCGCCCCATCGGTTGGGTCCCACTGTGGGAAGCAGTCGGAGGCATTCTCGAAACTGAGGTTGCGGATGATCACATTGTCGACACTTTTGACCATGAAGTTGGCACCAATGATACGAGCCTCATCTCCGATCCCAATAATCGTTGTGTTCGATGGGATATAGATCTGAACATATGTGCCTTGATTAGTTTCAGATGCATGACGAGCATCTTCCAGGGGACCTGAAGGCTTTGCGGTACGACCCCAGACGGCTGGATCGTAGGCGGCGAGATAGGCCTGAAGGGTATAGCCGTTTAGAGCATAGTCGGCGCAGGTTAGCATCTTGCCAGTATTATCCTGATTGCCATAGATGCTCCCTTTGACATAAATAATCTTTGGGGTTGCATCGGTACCTTTATTGTCACCACCGAGTGCCTGGACGAGTTGAGCACGCGTAGTCACAGTATAGATATTGGCAGCCGCGGCGGCAGAGCCACCTGTTGTTCCGGTAGTAGCAGACGCCCAGCCATCATTGGCAGGCAGTGCCTGACGCCCAGCATCGAGAGATGGATGATCACTACTGGTTATTGCCGCTGCGTGGGTCGCGTTTGTCTTAAAAACGAAACCAGTGCTGAGAGCGAGTAGGGCAAGCAATGTGATCCCCAAAGAGATCAGTGAACGTCTTTTAGAAAATGAGTGCATCATTGGTATCTCCATTCTCTGCTAAATTGGAAGAGCGTCCTCTTTGTAGGTGTGCATGATACTCACAAAGGGAACGCCCCAAACAAGTAGTAATTAAGCTGTAAGGGTGTGGCCTGTACCAGCATTGCCCTGTATAAGCGAGGGCACAAGGCTGGTGGCGTCAACCGTCGTAACGTATTTGGGGGTCCAGCCCACGCTTGCGCTGAGGTGTGGAGTATTGGCAGCATTGTATGCTGCTAACAGATCGATTGCCTTCCCGTTGACAATATCACCTGTGGTATAGATCACGGTACCCGTGAAAGCCTTTAGAATACTACCAGCCGAGAAGCCGGAGGGAACTTGATAGTAGTTGTTCTGGGCATAGATCTGGGAAGATTTGCCAACGCCGAGCGCGTACTGAAATTGAGAGTTTGCGGTCTCATTGTAGTAGTTATCGTAGACATGAACCTGGCCAAAGCGCACGCGCGGCTCACGCTCAATAGTGTTCAAGAATTCGTTGTGATGGATTGTGACGCGCAGCTTGCCAGCATCGGAGGTCAGGCTATCCGATGAGCCAATGAGCATGGTTTTGTCATGATTACTGAAGATATTCCAGGAGACGGTGACGAGGTCAGCGCCCTTGGTGATATCACATTCGCCGTCATGCTGCTCATAGATGCGCCCGAAGTATGAAGGTTCCGAGCTGTCGGGCTGATTTGCATCGCTGAACGTATTATGGTCAACCCACACGTGAGTAGAGTTCGTGAAGATGGACAGATTGTCAAACGCGGAATTCCAGTTGCCGGACGAGCCATCGGTCGGGTCCCATTGTGGGAAGCAGTCGGAGGCATTCTGAAAATTGAGGTTGCGAATGATCACATTGTTGGCGCTCTTGACCAGCAAGTTAGCGCCAATGATGTTGGCATTATTACCAATTCCAACGATCGTTGTGTTTGACGGGACATAGATTTCAACGCGTGCTGCCTGTTTGGATTCAGAGGCTGCGCGAGCGTTTTCTTGAGTGCCACTCGGCTTTTTCGTACGTCCCCACACGGATGGATTGTAGGCAGCCAGATAGGCACTGAGCGAGTAGCCACCCGTAATATAACTGGAGCAGGTCAGGGTGTTGCCAGAGTCGTCCTGGTTACCATAAATGGAACCCTGGACATAGATGATCCTTGGAGTTGTGCTTGTGCTTTTGGCACCCCCAAGTGCCTGGACGAGTTGAGCACGTGTGGTAACCGTATAGGTATTGGCCGAGGTGGCAGCGGAGCCGCCTGTTGTCCCACCATTGGCGGCTGCCCACCCATCGTTGGCAGGTAGGACCTGGTGACCGGGGTCGGCAGCCGCGCCAGCGCTAGAGGTTACTTTGAACGCAAAGCTTAAGCTTAAAATAAGCAAGGCGAACATACCAAATGCAACAAAAGCGAACGAACGTTTCCTAAAAGTAGCACGCATTATTCGTATCTCCATCCCTGGATGAACGAGAAGAAGCAGATGTACATATGATGTATATGTTTTCTACCTTCTTCAAAAGAACAATAAGATCCTCTAAAAAGGAGCATATCGAGCATACTTGCTCGAACAAACCTATCCCTTTAAACCTGATGTGCTGATGCCATCAAGTAGTAGTCGTTGAAAGGCCAGGAAAAACCCTATAATGGGTATGAGTGACAGCAAAGACATCGCGAAAAGTTGTCCGTAGGCTGAGGTACCGGTGCTATCCAGAAATGTGCTCAAGGCCAGCGGAATAGTGTAGAGTGACGTGTCATTCAAATAAATGAGTTGAGTGAAAAAGTCATTCCAGGTCCAGATAAAAGTGAAGATTGCAGTTGTTACCAACGCAGGCAAAGCCAGGGGCATGATGATGCGCCAGTAGAAATTAAACATGCCGCAGCCATCCATCTTAGCTGCATCATCCAGTTCGAGTGGAATGTTGCGGATGAACTGGATCATCAGGAAGATGAAAAAGGCATCCGTCGCAAAAAACTTGGGTACAATCATGGGTAAAAAGGTATTGATCCAACCCAGGTTTTTAAAGAGGATATACTGTGGCACGATAAGCGCGTGAGCTGGTAACATGATGGAACCAAGCATCAAGGCAAACCAGAAGGACTTAAATTTAAGGCGCAGGCGAGCAAAGGCATAAGCAGCCATCGAACAGGAAATGATGTTACCAAGCATTGCGCCCAGGCAGATGATGAGCGAATTGACAAAAAACTGGGTGAATGGATAATTGAGCGCATTCCATCCATCAGTATAGTTCAGCAACGTCCATTGCGGCGAGGAAAGGCCAAAGCCAGCAAAGATATAGTCCTCGGGTTTGAATGATGCACTGATCATCCAGATGAGGGGATATATCATAACCAGTGCCAGAGCTGTCACGAATATATAGGTCAGGATGCGGCTGGCACGTTTAGGGAGCAGACGCCTATTGGAGCGTTTGATGGACTGAGAACCAGAAATTTGAGTAAACATCGATTATCTCCTATCATCCGCATAATAGACCCAGTAGCGTGAGCTCAAGAACGCAAGAGCTGAGAAGACCGCAATCGCCAGCAATAAGAGCCAGGACATTGCGGATGCATACCCCATGTGTAGATATTGAAATCCTTGTATGTAAACATAAAGGGTGTAGAACAATGTTGCGTCCACAGGGCCGCCGTTGCCTCCGCTTACAATATAGGCAGGTGTGAATGCCTGAAAGGCACCTACTATTTGCAAGATTAGATTAAAGAAAAGTATCGGTGTGATCATAGGCAACGTAATCGAGAAAAACTTCCTGAAAATCCCTGCGCCATCGGTCGAAGCTGCCTCGTAGTATTCCGGTGGAATCTGCTTTAAGCCAGCGAGAAAGATCAACATGGGGGCACCAAATTGCCATACCGACAGGATAACAAGTGTAGAAAGCGCGGTACTGGGGGTGGAGATCCAGCTTGTCGTGGAATGGATACCGATTAGATTGAGTGCCTGATTGACGATACCATTCTCTGAGAATATCTGTTGCCAGAGGAGGGCAATAGCAACGCTCCCACCTAACAATGATGGAATGTAGTAGATCGCCCGATAGATGCCGAGCGCCCGCAACCCTTGTTTAAGCATAAGTGCAACCAGCAAAGCAAATGCCAGTTTTAGGGGGACCGAGAGAAAGACATACGTCAGTGTTACCCTGGCTGCATCTAACCATTGAGGGTCCCGAAACATATTCTGGTAGTTTTGTGCTCCCAGCCATTTAGGAGCCGAGAGCAGATCATAATTGGTGAAGGACAGGTAAAGGGAAGCAATAATTGGACCTGCTGAAAAGATGAACAATCCCGCAAACCAGGGAAGAAGAAAGAGGTAGCCGGCGATATTTTCCTTCTTCTCAAGGGCAGTACGGGTGCTTCGGCGCTTTCCAGGAGAGATCTTTGTACGCTCCTTAGACATGTTTGCCTCAATAGGTGTGAAAGCCATCGGGCTACCTCTACTTTCTATTTCTGTACCTTCAAGTAGATCGAGAGAATGATAGATTCCAATCGCCTGTTGCGAGGAAAATATATATTCTCGCATCCGAGAACAGGGTGGAGATAAACTAGGATTCTGCAAGTGTTTTCTGGGTAGTCTGGAAGAATTGGCTTGCCCCTGCTGCCGGAGAAAGTTTGCCGAAGGCGACCGACTGGGATACTGTGCCAAGACTTGTCAGAACTTTGCCAGCGGCAGCGGGATCTACAATAGTTTTAGGACGGATCTGTTTATTACTTACAACAGCAGCAGCGTAATTTATCACTGTCTTATCATCTGCTTTAAGTTTAGGAGTCAGGGCAGCGATAGCGCGGGCGCTACCGGGGATACCGCGATCGAAGCCAATCGCCTTGACACCATCGGGATTCGTGATAAGGAATTGAATGAATTTTGCGGCTTCGTCTGCATTTTTTGAATTAGCAGCAATGCTCATCATCATTGAACATTTGAGGTAATTACCAACCTGATTGCCTGTAGGAACGAATTGAAGCACAAGCGTATCCGTAGTAAGAGTCTGAAATCCACTAAATTGATTCGAGTGAGCAGTTGCAAAGGCCGTTTTCCCTTTGGAAATCAAAGCGGTGGCAGGACCTGCACTGGTATCAGTGGCCTGAAGTTGGGCAGGAGCACAGGCACCAGCTTTACGCATCGCAGCCCAATACTCAAACCATGTCTGAACATCATCTTGAGTAAAACCAGCTTTGCCATCAGACGCATAGAGATCATGGCCGTTGGTACGTACCCAGATTTCAAACATGTCCATCGCACCACTGCCATCGGACGTACCATAGATTTGCTTTGCTGAGAGAGCTTTAGAGATTTTTCCCGCATAGGTCGCAAATTCATCCCATTTCCATGTGGTA
>JACDAE010000403.1 GCA_013695595.1 Ktedonobacteraceae bacterium
GTGTGGGGGTGCCGTTTACAAACCCGGTTTCATGCAATGCCCGGGTGTTTCCAATAGAAAGGTTGTTACCAATAATGGAAGGGCAAGAAATTGAGCGATACTTTCAAGATCTAGGTGACGAACTGGAGCTGCGCGAGTTCAAAAATCCGATTCGTATTATGGTTGTGGGCGGCGTCTTTATGTTATTGATGGTGAAGAACCGCAAGGCGACGGAAGATGTGGATATTGTGCTGTTAGACTATCCCGATACAACGAATACGACTCCTGAGACGGTAGCATTTAAAGCGGCGGTAAATGCGGTTGCCAGCATGCATCATCTCAAGAGAAAGTGGATGAATGACGATGTGGCCTATTTTATTATGGATATGGCACCGCATCCCCAGCCTGAACTGTGGCGTGAATTCAAAAAGTTGCATGTATATGTACCGGTCAAAGAATACATACTCGCGCTCAAATTGATGGTATTTCGGCAAAAGGATGTTAATGATGTCGAGAGTTTGTTACGGGAATTGCAGATAACGACGCGTGAGCAGGCGCAGGCTACTGTTGATCGATTTGTACCAGATAAACGCTGGCAGGAGCACTATCTGCTGGAAGATACGCTGGATGAGTTGTTCTAAATTCAGCAATTTTTAGGGAAGATGCCTGAAAGATTGCCTTTTTGCATTCTCATTTGCCTTGTGCGTATGTTATACTGAATAGGAGAGGCAAGGTGATCCGATGATAGAAATGCAAGAAGCGTTACAAACAATCGAAATTTCCTTTCACGAAATCTGTGAGGGCGAAGACCCATGGATTCCGTTGGGGAATTTTCTGAATGACTTCTTTGGCAACTACCCGGAACGACGCGAAGAACTGGTGCGAGATCCACTACAGAAACCAGAGGATCTGACGCCAGATGATAGCCGTTGGGCAGTGTTTTGTGCTGCCACGGTCGAACACCTCTGCCAGAAGTATGCTATCCCCTGTCCTGCCTGGGTGAATGATCCCGCTTATATGCTGGCGGAACCCTGGTACTACTCCCTTGGTGCTCACAAGCCATCTGTACGCGAACGCCTCGAAAGAGAAACGCCAGAGCCATTCACGCGCCGTAACATCTATTGTGGCAACAGAATGTTTGTGAACAAGTATGAGTTGGCACTAGAACGACGCTCCGCTTAGAATGAGTCATAAAAACCTACGAGCAGACTGCGCGAACTGTTTTGCACTATGCTGCGTCGTGCCTGCCTTCGCAGCCTCGACAGACTTCGCGATTACGAAAAACGCTGAACAGGCCTGCCCTCATCTGCAACTAGACTTTCGCTGTGGCATTCATACACGTCTCAGGCAGCAAGGCTTTCGTGGTTGCACCGTTTATGACTGCTTCGGTGCCGGACAAAAGGTCTCCCAGGTCATTTTCGGCGGACGAGATTGGCGGCAGAATCCGGAAAGCGCAAAGCAGATGTTTACAATGTTTCCAATCGTGCGGGACCTCCACGAACTGCTCTGGTATCTAACCGAAGCGCTGACATTGCAATCTGACAGTTTGCTTAATAATGAACTCAGCCTCGCACTGGAGGAGACCGAACGCCTCACATATAACGACCCCGCTACTCTTATGGAACTGGATATAGCAGTATATCGACAAAGAGTCAATACTTTATTGCTACGCACGAGCGAACTTGCACGAGCCACAGTTCGGCATAAGAAGAAGGACCACAGAGGAGCCGATCTGATCGGGGCCAAACTCCCAAAAGCCGACTTGAGAGGAGCTAACTTGAGAGGAACATACCTCATAGGAGCTGACCTGAGAGGCGCTGATCTGAGGATGGCCGATCTGACCGGTGCTGATTTGAGAGATGCAGACTTGAGAGGAGCCGATCTCACCGAGAGTATCTTTCTTCTTCAATCCCAACTGGATGCAGCGAGGGGTGATACCAAAACGAAGTTACCGCTGCAACTTACACGCCCAACACATTGGAACGAGATTAAGTAGCAGCGGTACAGCGGGTTATTGTATTTGCCCTAAAAAGTTTTAGGGAGAAGAGAAGAGAACGAGCCCGCCAGTTGCCACACTACAGCGTCTTGATGCTGTTCAATGGTCTCCAGTAATGTATCCTGTACCTGGTAGATACCCTGATTACCATTGATCTGGGCCAGTTTATGTTGCCTGTCATAGTAATCAAGCAACCTAATGGTTTCAGCAAAAAAGATGTCGAGGCGCTTCTGGATGGCTTCGCCGGTGTCATCTGAACGTTGTGTGAGTTCGCTACCGTCGATGTCACAAATACCGGGTACGCGCGATGGTTTGCTGTTAATGTTATAGACATGCTGGTGGGCCTGACATATATATCGACCGGAGAGTCGATCAAGTAATTCTTCGCGTGGTACATCGAGATAAACCGCAAGGTCAATTTGCTGCGCGATGGTTTGTAAACCACTATCAAGTGCTTTTGCTTGCGGAATAGTACGTGGGAAACCATCCAGGAGAACCCCTTGTGCGACAGGTAGCCTCTTGATACGGTTGAGCACCATCGAAATCGTAATCTCATCGGGAACCAGTTCGCCGCGATCCATAAACGCTTGTGCTTTTACACCAAGCTCGGTTTCCTCTGCCATCTCTTGCCGAAATAGATCACCACTAGCAAGATGAAAGAGTTCGAGTTCCTGCGCGAGTAGGCCAGCCTGGGTACCTTTTCCAGATCCCTGTGCCCCGATCAGTATAATGTTCATGCCGTTTTCTCCCCATAGAGAATCGATGACGCAACGTAGCGCCCATTCCTCAGTGTACTGAAACAGGTATGTGACGCCTTCAAAGAGAGTACGCATTACATGACGAGAGCATGTGTCTTCATGAGCTTCAACAGCCGTTCAGGACGTGAGACAACAATAACTGCATACATATGTAAAATGCATACGCTCTGCGGTTTCTCTCCATAGATAGTAAGAGAGGGGTGGACGGTATGCATACTAAACAGACTTTCGGATGGGATATATATACTATATGGTGTCGGCTACCTATCTGTCAAGAACTATGTATTTCATTTTTTGATGCTATCCATAAGTTTTCCTATAACTATTTAGTTATCCTAAGCTCGATGTTATGGATATGTATGTGGGTAGAGTTTGTCACATGGCGTGCGCCCCTCTTTCCCCGACAGAAATTATGTTTGAGGGAAAAGGAGTCTTGATAGGGCACGCCATGTGGGACACGCCAACGTGTGGTATGCCATGTGGAACAAGCCCGCGTGCCCCACCCCACTCCGTACCCTATTAATGTTGTGCTTCGGCCACAGCTTCCAGTGCTGCGGAGCCGGCTTGTAATAGATGATCTAGTGTGCGCCTACGGACGCGGTATGCCTGCCTTTTGCCACGATGTGGCAAGACAATAGCCTCCAGAAGGCCAAGCGAGATCCAACGGCGTACTGTTGTTGTGTCGACGCGCAAACGTAGCGCGACTTCTCGTATTGTGAGCAGATCATCCTGTTCCATGTGTGTACCTCGTTCTTCTGTTTGTTCTTGATTGTGTGAAGATGTTACTGTTTGTTGGGCCATGTTTCTTTCCCTCTTTCATTGTCCATTGTAACGTGTAAATAGCAAATTTTACATGAGAGTTCTATGCGCAAGGCATAAACTAATTTCTCTCTCTACTTCTCACTATAGCACGCCACACAAGAAAAAAGGTTTCACACGGAAAAAAAGCCGTATTGTATTCTCATTAATGGGATAAGGAAATATTCAGGCAAAATAAGCCTCTTGCCGTTGCGATATCTTCGTATTCGTTTACGTTGAAGGGGATATGATACGTCCTATTTAAATAGATACGATTATGTCCACGTTTATCCCATAATCCATTGCCAACAGTGCAGATGCCAATCGAAGCCCTCGACGGTTAAGGCACCTGCATAATCATTGCCCGGTTCAAGGGCATTGAGTGACCAGTGTGTCGTCGCTTGAGGCTCTTCCCGGCTGTCTAATAGCTTTGCAGGCTCGTCAGGTATCAAAGAGACATCGAATTGAGTGAGAGGGAGAGATAAGCCTATCCCTTTGGCTTTGATATAGGACTCTTTGCGTGCCCAACACAGAAAAAAAGCTTTTGTTTGGAGCGAGGCGGGAAGCGTTTGCAATGCCCTATATTCAGCCGCCGAGAAGTGAGATTGAGCGAGGAGGTCACATTCAACATTCTGGCGCATGTATTCGACATCGACGCCTATCTGTCGCTGATAGGTAAAAGCATATAGTGCCAGTTCGGCAGAGTGAGAAAGGTTAAATTGTAGCCCTGTTTCCGCAAACGGGGCCGCAAGAGCTGGTTTTCCGTACTTATTGGCTACGAAGTGTAGTTTATGGGTGCTCGTATTCAGGTAACGAGCCAGCAATGTGCGTAATACACCGTGTGCAATCGTCCAACTGCGGCGGTGCTTCTCGAAATAGAAGCGTGCGGCACGTTCGCGTTCATCGGGCGAGAGTACCTGCTGAAGGGCGGTATATTCGTGTTCTGGGGCCGTGAGAGGAGCTTTCCACACATGGACCTCTGCTGGGGAAAGTGTTATTTGTTGTGGAGGTACTTGCCATATCTGATGAGAGTCGGTCATAAGGCAACCTTTCTACAGTACTTGTCAACTCCATGACACTTAAAAGGGGTGTATTCATCCTATCTATTGTGGTAAGGTATGCACCCATTTTCAATTCAGATCCTGCTTTGTTCTAATCTTCTCGATGAGCGTGCTGTTTTTGTTATTATAGACCTGGGTTTTTTAGGAAAGCAATCTGTTATAGAATGAAGGTAACAGATCTGCATATTCTTTTCTCGTTTTTTTAAAGGAATGGAGGATTCATAAATCATGGCTCAAAATACCTGGAGACAACCAACGCAAGACCTGCCGCGTAGAGGACGAGGTTGGTTGCGAACATTTTTCATTGGTGCCCTTCTTTTTGTAATCACAATCGCCGTAATGTTGCTGACGAGCAACTCTAATCTGTATCCAACCGTTATTTTAATTGGCAATTTTCTTGTCCCGGTAGTCTTTGTATCGTTTCTCTATGACCATCAACATCTCAGCCGCCTGACTCAGGAGACCATTGCCGCCAGCTTTATCGTTGGTGGAATACTGGGAGTGTTGGGAGCATCTATTCTGGAGACGCTGCTGGTTCCGGTACCGTCGAATCCAACCCAGGGCTTATCGTTGGGAAGTGCGCTGCTGGTTGGATTGATTGAAGAGGGCTGCAAGATTCTGGCGGTAATCCTGCTAGCTCGCAAGATGAAACATACCTCAGAGATGGATGGGTTGCTCTTAGGAGGCGCGGTAGGTATGGGCTTCGCGGCCCTTGAAAGTACCGGGTATGCCTTCTCGACGTTTATCCTCAGCCAGGGCCATGTTGGAGCATCGATTGCCACAACGATCGTACGTGGCCTTTTTGCGCCATTTGGGCATGGAATCTGGACGGCTCTACTGGGAGCTGCGCTATTTCGCTCAAGTGGGCCACGTCACTTTCGTATTACCATTCCAGTTATTTTGACCTACCTTTTTGTCTCGGCGCTGCATGGTTTCTGGGATGGATCGCCCTCCACGGTATTTTTTGTGATTCCTCCAGGTATTCCTGTTTCGGTGATCACCCTTATTCTTGGTATCGTTGGAGTAGTTATCCTGTTTATTGTATATCGGAGATCGGTCAACAGGCAGATGCAGGAGATCGCCACAACCAATAACCTGCCCCCGGTGTCGCCTGGTCCAACAGTTTTTTAAAATTGGCGGGCATAATTTCTTGTCGTTGTGTGTTCAGGTAAATAGACCCACATTTTTTAGTGCTTCCTAAAAAATCCTCAAGGGACAGTTATGCGCTTTTTCCTGCAAAAACTGTGCCGGAGGATTTTTGATTGGGGAATAATGATCTATAATCAAAGGAGAAGTAAAAATGTATGAAAAGAGGAGTAAAAATGCGTATGGAAAATTTGAGACAGCTAGCATGGATGATTCTGCCGACCCTATAGCGCACGTGAAGGGGAGTGATGGACGTACAACAACCGTTGCCCAGAAACCCCTTCACGTCAGTAAATGGGTTATATGGGCACTTGCCGCATCGAGTAGCTTTATCACAACGCTGGATGGTTCGATTGTCAATATTGGTCTGCCCACTATTTCACAGACCTTTCACGTGGGTGTGAGTGGAGCCATTGAATGGGTAATTATAGGCTATCTTGTCATTATTGCCGCCGTTCTTCTCACTTTTGGGAGGTTGGCTGATATCGTTGGACGGCGACCGATCCTCTTGACGGGCCTGGTCGTTTTTATGCTGGGCTCCGCGTTATGTGGAATGGCCCCCACGTTGTTGACGCTTATCATCGCTCGTCTATTTCAGGGACTTGGTGGAGCGCTTATTTTTTCAGTGAATACAACGCTTCCCAATTGGTGTATGACACTTTTGCAGGTATGTTCTGCTCATTCTTAAACTGCATATCTGCGTATGAGTCGCTAAGATTAAGAGAGCCATACTCTTGCTTGCTTCGCCGTCCTAAGTCTAAATGCAGATATACATGAGAGCGCATAGACCATATTGATCTCTCTGGCAACAATGTCATAAGTTCGTTGATAGGCATGGTTGCATAATGCTGTTTGATTATAGCCTTCTCCTCCTCACTCCATTCTTTTAACGCTCCGTATCTGCGCTTGTAGTACATACGCTCTGTTCCCCACTCCTCATTTAACCATGTTACCTGGATAGATATCCAGTGGGTTGACATTTTATTAATCCTTACCTCTTGTACCGCAAAGTTGAGTAGGGAACGACGTTTCTTAAAGTTGTACTTGTCCCAACCATTTTTTAGTTTAATTAATTCTTCGTCTAAACTGCCTATGTCGTCCTCAACCTCTTCCTCTAGTGTTTCCTTTGCTTTTAACAGGATGCGCCGTTCCTTTTCAAGCGTTTCTATCTCCTGTTCAAGAAGTTGTAACCGTTTCTCTTTGATCTCCGTCGTTACAGTATCGCCCTTTGCTTTAGCGTCCTCAATCTCTAACTCTACCCGTCCAATGTTCCGGGTTAACCCGCTTTGATCGCGACTGATGTCCAGTATTGATTGCTCTATCTGGTGTATCTTTGCAAGTCTCGCATTTCGCACCTGTGCGGCACTGGCTTCATAAGCTTCTATGTCTTCTTGCCTTTGAGCAAGGGTTTCAGCATGTTCAAGAAGACGATTAACCACACACGTATCTACATCTGAGCATGAAATTTCAGCAGAGTATACTTGTTCCTGAAGATAACCATTTGTTAAACCCTGGATGCGGTATACCCCGCCGCTTTCACGATGAACCCGTACTTCTCCCTGGTCTGAATAGATGCGGAATTTTAGCAGGCCAATTTCTGCATCCTTGTCACGAAAGTATCGTTTCTTGCTTTTTCTTTCTAGTATGTTTCCGTCAAAATCAGTTTGGGCATGACGGTAGTATGCAAAATCTAGTAACTCTAGATCAATAACAGGCTCAAAACTTTGTAACTTATTACCTTCGCCGTCACGGCGTATAACCCCTTTTACCGCTCGGTAGCCTCTATACATAGGGTGTGTGAGCATTGATACAAGCGTACCTTTACCTTTAATATAAAATCCTCCTCCTGGGAATTTGCTTAACTTAAATTTGCTAATTACCTTACGGTCAGTGCCCGAGGGAAAATCAGGAAACACGATAGGATAAAGCCGTAAATGCTGGTAGAAAAGACTTATTTCCCCTCCTAGTTCCCTATAGAGTTCAAAATGTTCTTTCACTTTTTCAATATGGGGCCAATATGGAATAGCATGCTTATAGGTTGGGCTTTGTGGGTCATAATCACAGATGAAACCTGGGGGAAGATCGCCCATACCTGCCCATTCGTCATCCTCCCATGCTGCACGCTCACGGGCTGGATGTAGCCAGCCTTTTACATGCTTGGGGATAAAATCAGCCGCCTCTTTGAACTTCTCGCGTAACCGCTCCTTATCAAAAGGATCGCGCATATCATAGATATAGAGTCGTGGTGATAAGACGACGAATACAACGTCATGCTGTAACAGCTTCTCGATGAGTTGATTGTAATAGATATGCGTCTCGTCACGAAATGGGCGGTTTTCTTGCCAGCAAGCAAAAGTACCGCCATCAAACTTCCCTGAGTCTAAATCATCGAATACGCGCAACATGTCAGGCCGTTGATCTGGTCGGAGCGTCCCGCTTAATCCAAGATCAGCAAAGTATGGGTATAGAAGATTCTCAGACCAGCCACTTTTTTTCCCCCATAAAAGCATATCATCGGTTTGCATTTCCCTGCTTTGGGTACGATCTTTCTTTGCATCTTTTGCTGTCGGGTCTGACCGACGAGCATAGATCATCAAGGGCTTATTCGTGCGTAGTTGCTTGACGAGTATTAAGTTCTGTTGATCGTCTGGTCTTTCTGGTAGAAACCTTCTCATCCTGTTCTCCTTGTTCTTGCTGGCTGCTCTTATTTTCCTGCTTTCCATCGATAAACAGGTCAACGAGTAACCGAAAAAGTATTTTGCGTTCTTGCTCGTTCATTGTTCTGCACTCCTGGCTATAGTGAAGTTGGTCAATCTCATTACTTCGATTATAGCATAAGTGCATTTTTGCTTCGGTCAAATGTTCTATTTCTATACATAATCGTTATGCATCGAGAATGCGCTTCTGAGGCGGCGTGATGGGTCGGATACATACGAATTATGTATTTTCGGTCCCTCCTTTCGTGCTCGATTTCACCCTGTCAAAATTGGTTTGCAACGTTGCGACATCTCGGTGGCGGTGCCTGGGCGGTCCCCCTCTCATTTTTTTCGCCTTCAAATTTTCGGCACAAGCCGTACATCATATGCCATCCCCAATACAAGGGGGGTTCCCTTTCAGGGTCCCTTGTATTGGGGATGGCATATGATAGGCTTTGTGTCCGAAATATTTGTCGGGCGAAAAAAACTATCAATACTCGGCTTTGCCGTTCCTTTCTCTTCGTGCTACCCCACGTAGACAACGATCACACGAATATGCTTTGTATCTGTGGGGACGATGGTGCTACTCACGGACACACTTTGTATTCCTGGGATACGAAGTAATGTACTCGTCGCCTGGGCTTTGCTCTTTCCTGAGATGAGTGTTTTGATCTGTTGTTGCTGCTGCTGACCAATTTGATAGGCATAGGTTTGTGCTATTTTGATGTGGAGTTGCATACGGGTATGGCTTTGTTGAGTCGCTTGGAGAATGCTGCTTTGGACCTGCCCGATGGGGCTATATCCGTCTCCTGCTTGCTGGTTGACGATCTGCATCAGACGGTTTTGATATGCCTGGGTACTATAGGTCATTCCCGTACATGTCTCGCTCACCATAATATTGACCTGTGCCGCTTCTTCTCCTG
>JACDAE010000414.1 GCA_013695595.1 Ktedonobacteraceae bacterium
CTACTGAGATATCCGGGCGCGTGGTTGCCATCATTGCGACCAGTGGCAACGTTGTCCAAAAAGGCGATGTATTGCTGCGGGTTGAGCCTTTATAAAAATTCATCGTATCCCCATTCCTATACATGAGGATATTCTTGCGTAGGGGGGTGTGCTTGCCACCGCCCCTACGCAAGAATGGATACATTCTACTCGTCGTAGAGCATTTGTGCTTCTTCTACCGTGTATCCCTCTGAACGAAGCCGAAGCAGGAGTTCCTCACATTGTGCCCGATCACGTGTTTCAAGCGTAATCGTTTCTTCTCGTTGCATGATGGGCAAACGACTAGAGATACGTTGGTGGCGTACGTCGATCACATTGATGCGCATGTCTGAGATCGTACCAAGGATACGCATAAGCTCACCTGGACGATCAGTGAGGCGTGTGTGAAGTACGAAGTAGCGACCAGCGGTAGCTAATCCATGCTCAATAAAACGCCCGACCAGATTAATATCAATATTGCCACCTGTCAGCGGTACGAGTACTTTCTTGCCCTTGAGTTGTGTTGCGCCACTTAATAACGCCGCCAGCCCGATTGCCCCGGCACCCTCCACCAGCATCTTACAGCGTTCCATTAACAATAATACTGCGTTGATGATCGCTTCATCGTTGACCAGGACAACATCATCGACAAGGCGTTTGATAATGGAAAAGGTTAGATCTCCTGGTCGTTTGGTGGCAATACCATCAGCAATAGTCATGATCGATGAAGATGTTTTGATCTCGCCTGCTTGTAGTGATACATAACAACTCGGTGCGCCCTCTGCCTGGACACCAATAATAGTTATGTCTGGTTTAAGTGCTCGTGCAGCGATTGCGATGCCGGAGATGAGGCCGCCGCCACCGATTGGAACGACAATGGCATCGGCATCTGGTAGATCATTCAGCATCTCCAGACCCAATGTACCCTGGCCAGCAATGATATCAGGATCATCGAATGCATGTACAAATGTTGCGCCCGAGGCTGCTTGTAATTCGAGGCAATGTTGATACGCGTCATCATACGTAGCACCATGCAGAACAACGGTCGCGCCATACCCTTGTGTCGCAGTAACTTTTGCCAGAGGTGCACTTTCAGGCATCACTATCGTACATGGAATTTTAGACTCGGCAGCAGCGATGGCAACACCCTGTGCATGATTACCTGCGGAAGCTGCTATTACGCCAGCACTGCGCTGTTCTTTTGTCAGGCGCGAAATCTTATAGGCAGCACCTCGCGCTTTAAAAGAGCCACCGCGCTGCATATGTTCAGCTTTTAAATAAATGTCGGCACCGGTCAATTCGCTCATAGTACGGGAAGCGGTAAGCGGTGTGTGGTGCATAATCGGCTTCAGGAATTTATGTGCCTGCCAGACATCCGCGATTGTTACAGGGTTAGCCGTGCTATCTGTGGGTGTATGATTGTCAAGTAAACGCATAATGACGCGATACGACTCCTTTCAGCCCAGCATAGGGACATAGCCACGACCATCGTGGTGGTATATTCCATGCTGCATTGCCTGGGTACTATGGAGAGGATTATAGCTTATATAGCAAGGGGTAGCAACTCGTCATATATCATGAGACCCTCTACAAGGGAGGGCCTCATAATACTTTCTATTGACGACGAAAGATTAATCGCGTGAGTGGAAGATTTTAACGCGGCGATATGGTTCTTTACCACGGCTGCGTGAGATCAGATTATAACGCGTTGCCATCTGATGCTGCAAGCGACGAATGTACGCGTTAGCTGGTGCCAGTTCAGCAGTGGTCAATCCCTTGTTTAAAACTTGATGAATGGCATCCTCAGTCTCTAACATGGCCTGTTTTGTTGGATCATCAAATTCTGGCGTGCCGGACTGATCCGTTGTGGCTTCGTCCTGCTCGCTTTCTACTGGAGAAACCTCTTCGGGCAGATCGAAGATACGTGCCAGTGCGTGCTGCATCTGGACGACGGTATTGTTCTTCAGAATGATAATCAACTTACGCGCCTCTTCAGCCTGTTGCAGACGCTCCGGCTGACGACGATAGTAATTTTTCAACGTGATAATGGCATCAGCTTCGCTCTCATTATTGGTAATAATAAGCGGTACACGCAAATGACGTGCAGACTCAGCCAGACGATCACGGTTGACACCAAACGGGTAAACGCGCAGCGTTTTTGTTATCGACATAACAGGTTGGGCATCCTCGGCCTGATAGATACCCTCCGTTATAGCTGGCGCAGGTGTTGGACGATTGGCTGTGACAAGGCTACCTGAGCGTGGCTCAACGTCGGCAGGCGATGTGCCTGTTGGGGCCAGGGCTCTCATTTGCGGCTGTACGTAGTTGCGACCACGAACGCTATCGTCATTGCGGGAACCTTGTGCCTCAATCTGCCTGATCTGCGTCCAGTTGTTTCCTGATCGCTCTCCGCGCTCTCCGCGCTCTCTGCGGTCGCCCCGTTCATTGCGATCAAACGTGCTAGGAGAAAAGCCCTGGTTTTGACGCCCACCTATATTGGCACCTGGTCCAAAGCCTCCTGCACCCCAGCCGGGCACTTCCATTGCACCGGCGTGCGTGCGACGGAGCGAGATGTGTCCAGTTTCCTCGTCACGTGTGCGTTCCTCTGCCATGGCTGGTTGACCGCGTAGCAGACTATCGACGATATCAGCGACATCGCGGTGCACAATCACTTCGTCCCAACTCTGTTGTTCGACCACCACTTCAAAAGTCGGAGGAGCTTTGCGCTCCAGGATACTTTTCTGTGTATGGCGTCGTCGTGCTTCTTCGTCGCCGAGAGTGACGGTCTGAATACCACCAACGAGATCTGAAAGCGTTGGATTGACGAGCAGATTGCCAAGCGAATTGCCGTGAGCTGTCGCAACCAGTTGTACGCCACGTTCCGCGATGGTTCGTGCCGCCGCAGCCTCCAGTTCAGTGCCAATCTCGTCGATCACAATGACCTGGGGCATATGATTTTCTACAGCCTCAATCATCACCGCGTGTTGTTCCGCCGTGCGGGCGACTTGCATACGCCGCGCCCGCCCAATGCCAGGATGAGGAATATCGCCGTCGCCCGCAATCTCGTTCGAGGTATCTACGACCACCACACGTTTATTTGCCTCGTCCGCGAGGACGCGAGCTATTTCGCGCAGCAGGGTAGTTTTCCCCACACCAGGACGACCAAGAATCAATATGGACTGACCCTGTTCAACAATATCACGGATCAGGGCAATACTGCCAAGCACTGCTCGCCCAATACGACATGTCAAGCCAACGATTTTTCCCTTGCGGTTACGCATTGCACTGATACGGTGCAGCGTGCGCTCAATACCTGCACGGTTATCGTCGCCAAAGTCGCCGATACGTTCGACCACATATTCGAGGTCGGCGTAGGTCACGGGCTGGGAGCTAAGGATCACCTCTCCCTCGGGGAAGCGGCCCTCGGCATAACGCCCGAGGTCCAATACGATCTCCAGCAGTTCGGTTCGGTTCGGTAGCCGATTGACCGCGTCGTGGACATCTGGTGGCAATGTTGCCAACAGGGCTTCCAGATCGTCAGTGATCACATGTTGCATAGGCAGTTTAATCACCTCGTTATTTTTTGGCGAGAATTGACCGTCCCCAGGCCTTTCAAGCCATAGACCGCTCTTTGCTCCAGCAGGGGGACTGTGCTTTGCCTCATAGCGAGTAAGGCCATGTGTCGCACAAGCAGCACTCGCGTGGAGGTCTGCTCAAATCCACTGTTGCGCAATGCGGTGATAACAAAAGAGTCGTACTCACGCACCAGGCAATAAATGCGCCGTACGTCCGTCTCCAGAAGCTTATTTATACCGAAGCGCAGAAGCGGCTCGGCCAGGTCGGCATGCTCTGGATGAACGCTGAGAAAAATACGGTGTGGCTCCGAACCTTTGCCCCGACTAATCCGCAGCCATGCCCCTAAACGCACACCTACATCACAGATATAATTCTCATTCCCTCTTGAGAAAAAGGAAGACAATGGATGCTGTGATCCGATGTGCAGCCGGGCATATTCTTCACTATTGTCCAATAATTCCGCCATCTGCACCCGTTGTGGAGTAACCGCACGGTAAAGTTGGTGCAATCCCCATACGTAGTGACGATGCCAGCGTCGCAATGATGGCAGTTCCGCTGCGGCAGGTAACGGAGTTGACTCAGGCTCATAGACATAAGTCAACTCACGTGCATAGCGTTGAAAACCTGTGCGCTGAAACATGTCCAGTTCAGGTATTTCGTCTTCCACCTTCGCAAAAATACGAAGTATGCCATGCGAAGCGGCCATCTCTAATGTATATTCAAGGAGCGCAGTAAGAACCTCTTCATCTGAAGCGTTGCGCTGCGCCATGGAGGCTAGATAAGACATGTCCCAGGCGGTATGTGAGGGACGTTCGCGCACCTGGGCAAAGCCCAGGATACGCCAATGATCCTCGCAGATCCATGTACGAGTGGCAGGATAAAAAGGGAAGATATGTCTCAGGATAGGTGATGGAGGCAGGTCGTTCTCAACCGGCTCTAGCCAACATACAAAGTTTGCAAATGTATGCTGTTTGCTACGAGCACGGCGATCAATTGTGTAGATGATTCCCGGCAAATCAACGTATAGTACCGGTCGTATCATCCAGTGCTCCCGCGTCGTGTTCAGGCAGGTAACAAACATATCGTGGACTCTTAACCACGGGTTTGTACATCGTGCCTCTACCCTTTGACGCTCTCTACTATGCGGAGAAAGTAGTGGTGGAAACGTGGGTCTCTCTGACCGTTAGTCTGAGCAACCTCAGGATGAAATGCTGTGCCTAACAGGGTTCCTTCTCGGACGGCGACGATGGTTTCGTCGTCGAGCGTTGCCAGGACTTCTACCCCCGGGCCGACCCATTCGATAGATGGGCCACGGATGAAGAAGGCGTGGAATGGCGCTTCTCCCAGAACGGGCACGGACAGATCAGTTTCAAAACTTTCCCGCTGACTGCCAAATGCATTACGGCGAACGTGGATATCCATGGAGGCCAGTAATGGCTGACCCGCCAATGCATTATCCGTCTCTTTTGACAATAAAATCAGGCCTGCACATGTTCCCCATATGGGAATACCTTCTTGAATCTTTTTCTGTAATATTTCGTGTAAGCCGTACACTACCATCAGTTTCCCGATAGTCGTACTCTCACCACCTGGTATAATTATACCATCTAATTCTGCAAGATGCTCAGGGAGTCGAACCGCTCGTCCATCCGCTCCCAGTTCTGCCAACACTTTCAGGTGAGCTTCAAAATCACCCTGTAATGCTAATACGCCAATACGTGGCCTTGGGTTGTAATTTTGCGTCGCCAATTTATTCTACCACCCACGTTTTGCCATGAGCGCCTCTTCAGGAAGCGTGTCCAGGTTAATTCCCACCATTGGCTCACCAAGGTTGCGCGATACTTCGGCAACAATATGAGCATCTTGATAATGTGTAGTTGCCTTTACGATCGCTTTGGCACGCGCCAATGGATCGCCCGATTTAAAAATGCCTGATCCAACGAATATACCTTCAGCACCCAGGCGCATCATCAGTGCGGCATCTGCAGGCGTCGCGACTCCACCGGCTGAGAAGTTTACCACCGGAAGCTTGCCCAGTTGTGCTACTTCACGTACCAGTTCATAAGGTGCACCGAGATTTTTCGCTTCGGTCATCAATTCCTCTTCCGGCAGATTCTGCAAACGGCGAATGCCTCCCATAATGGCTCGCATATGTCGGACTGCTTCGACGATATTGCCTGTGCCAGCCTCTCCCTTGGTACGCATCATGGATGCACCTTCACCGATACGTCTGAGTGCCTCACCAAGGTCACGTGCTCCGCATACGAATGGTACAGGGAAGAGATGCTTGTTGACATGAAAGCTCTCGTCGGCAGGCGTTAGTACCTCTGACTCATCAATACAATCTACGCCGATCGCCTGTAAAATCTCGGCCTCTACGAAATGGCCGATCCGACATTTTGCCATCACTGGAATAGTAACCGCTTCTTTAATCTGTAGAATAAGTTCGGGATCACTCATACGAGCGACGCCCCCCTGTGCGCGGATATCAGCAGGTACACGCTCCAATGCCATCACCGCCGAGGCTCCTGCATCTTCCGCGATGCGTGCCTGCTCTGCATTGACAACATCACAGATAACTCCTCCCTTGAGCATCTCTGGGAAATTTCGCTTGACCTGTATCGTTCCTGTTTGCTTTTGCATAATTCGTTATCTCCTGGCGTGTATGTAACATTTGTAGGAATTCTATCACACGATGAGCAGCACTGCTACAGCCAATTGTATCGAAAGAGGCCAGCCATCATAGATTGGCTTGTGTCAATGGCTGTATCTAAAACGTTGGACTGACTGCGATGTGAATAGATCCATCCATTTGGAGTATTGGGTATAATATAGATAGAATGACACCTTTCATAGGAAGTGTGCGGATGCTTGATAAATACGAGGATTTGTAGGGAACGTAGAAGAGAGTGGTAAAATAGTGAGAAAGGTTGTACTGTACTATACCAGTTCAGCATTTCTTTGCATAAGACATTATTGCGATAGATTTAAACTCAAGCCCAATGCAACATCGACACGACGCAATTCTTCGGAGGTAATGACGCCTCGACGGCGTAGCAAGCGAGATTTTTCTATTGTCATAATCTGCTCACATTTAACATCAGTGTAGTCCGTAAGACCATTCTCTGCTGATGGTGCTATACGCACATGCAAGGCCAATTCGCGCTCCGTCCGACTCATAGAAGCCACTATCGTGAGTGGATAAGATGACGAAGCATTTCCCCGGTCGTTCTGTATTATTAATGCCGGTCGAGTCCCCTGCTGCTCAGCACCGCGACCCGGTGACCAGTTGACATCCCAGATCTCCCCTCGTCGCGGACCTACATGGGACTCTTGCTGTTTGGGGCTGGGCAATGATTGCCTGGCCTCTTCACTCATGCAACCATACCTTCGCGGCCAGCTTCAAAAAAGAAACGGGCTTCTTCAAGTGTATCTGGGATTGAACCAAGGTAGGCGTAGGCTTCATCGAGGGAGGAATTGAGGGTGGAAAGGTCATGTTCACGTTTCTGGATGATTGCTGTTCTTAATTGCTGGTAATTATCCTGTCGCATAAGCTCCATAATTGTCTCCACAACATCTCCAAGGGAGGATTCAAGTTCGACCGCCAGAGCTTTTAACTCCTTATGCTGCGTCGAGGGGATCTGTATAGATTTGCGAACGAGGTTTTCATGACGATAAAAATCTGTATGTGCAACAGCCATGAAGACGCCTCCAATCATAGCAACACAACGCCATCTCTTGTTATTGTACTTGGCTCACTGGCAATTGTCAATAAACCACGGGGCACTTTTCTTAGAAAAATAAGAAATTGCAAATATTCAAATTTATAATTATGAATACTCAGAGTATAGATTGCTTCTGACGCTTATCTCTGTTTTGCCCTTTTTCCTTCTCTTTCTTGTCTGCATAAAATTGCCTCTATCAACAATAACGAGACAAGCCCTGAAAGGGAACAGCAAATCATAGCAATCTAAAATATTGCTTGTATGTATGCTCTCCTGCCATCTTTCATGAGAAATGGCAAGAGAGCATGCCTGCTATTATGCGAGAATAGTTCCGTGTAGTATGGCATGAGGCAATTGTTCCGGAAAATCCTTGATCCATTGGCGAATACGTGTCAGATCATCAGTATCCATTGTAATTTCACCAAAGTGTGTGAGATCCATATTTGCGCCGTCCAATGAGGCATAACTCAAATCAGCCCCCTCAAAATGCGCTGCACGTAAGTCTGCCAGTTCTAGATGGGCTTTATAGAGATGAGCCCCTTCGAGATGTGCCATATGCAAATTAGCTCCCGCAAGGTGTGCTCCACTCAGGTCGGCTCCCTCCAGAAATGCTCCCGTGTAGCGACCACTGAGATAGGCCATTTCAAGATATGCTTTGCTCAGATTCGCCCCTTCGAGATGAGCACCTCCCAGATCGCTACCCGTTAACATTGCCTGGTAAAGATCAGCACATTGAAGATAGCAGCCTCCTAGATTGGCTTCTTCCGCATGCACATGGCAGAGAACTGCCTCTTCCATATGCGTATAGCTCAGGTCAACTCCGATCAGATAGGCATAACTTAAATCACAGCCCCGCATATGAGATCCATTCAGGTATGCTCCCTCCAGATGGGCATATGAGAAGGATGCCCTGTCCATGTGAGCACCGATCAGATCCGCTTCCTGTAATTGTGCGCGAGAAAGAATTGCGCTTTGCAGATGTACACCACCCATCTCCGCCCGCTCCATTTGGGCTTCGGTCAGATCCGCTTTCGTCAAGAATGCGCCGTTTAATGCTGCTCCTTCGAGATGAACGTTGTCCAATTGAGCTTCTTCAAAATGGGCGCGAGCCATGTCGCGTTGCTCGACGCTGGCTGGAAGCCATTCGGACCAGGGAAGACCTCCTATCGTTCGCGCTAACGGTAAACCACGCAGATCGTTCAGGCGTAGATCGGCTCCGCGCAGGTCCAGGCCACTACGTTGGCGTTGCTGCTCGTCACGCCAATCTACCGGACCCAGCCCCTTTTCATGCGTAGCAAGTAACCACTCAATGTCAGCGCGCCCCAATTTGATGTCTCTAAAAGGGTAGCGTCCACGTTCTATATCTGGTGTGGTCATACACTGCATACTCAGGAAAGCCTGTCGTTCCGGATCGATCTCTGGTTCTGTACGCCAACTTTGCCCTTGCTTCTGCCAATATTGGATCCATGCCAGCGTATTCTGTGTTGTAGATTGTTTCATTGCATTTCCAATAAGAGAAGAACAGTACATCTATTTGTCCGATCATTCCTCTCTACCTCGAAGTCGTACTTCTGACCAGACATACCGTTATTGTTGTATACGTATAGGTTGCTTAAAACCTTGTTCAATTTGTTGCTAAATACCAAATTTATATCTATCCTCTCATTCTTGCAAGATTACATGTGTTATTAGTATATCAGGATAAGTTGAATTCTTGAAAATAAAGCACCATTATAGGAAACTTTATCCCCAAAGGGTACCATATTTATTGAATGAATACTCACTCTAAAAACTCAATTCTTCTGTTGCACGTCTGTATAGGGAGTCTATCATGGCACATATTTGCCAGTTACTTGTATAAAGATGGAAAGGATGTTATTTCTTATTGTATCGGGGTTGAGTAAAGGGAATATTATATGGTAAATCTTGTAGATCAGCAGCTTGGAAATTATCGCCTGCTATCTTTAATAGGGCAGGGTGGCTTTGCGGATGTCTATTTAGGTGAACATCTTCATCTAGGAACACGAGCTGCAATTAAAGTCTTACAGATACGTGTGGGAAGTACCGGGATTGAGCAATTTCGAACCGAGGCACGAACTATTGCCAGTCTGGTTCACCCTCATATTGTGCGTGTACTGGATTTTGGCGTGCAACAGGACATCCCCTTTTTAGTTATGGATTATGCGCCTGGCGGTTCTTTACGCCAACGTTATCCTGAAGGGTCTCTTGTTCCGGTTGCATCTATCATATCTTATACAAAGCAAATAGCCGCTGCCTTACAACACGCTCATGACCAGCATTTTATTCATCGTGACGTAAAACCAGGAAACATGTTGCTCCTGAATGAAAACACGCTTCTATTAAGTGATTTTGGCCTGGTAAAGGTTGCCCATGACTCAAATTCCTACAGCATACAGGGTGTCGCCGGTACTGCCGCATACATTGCGCCTGAGCAGATCCAGGGACGCCCGCATATCGCAAGCGATCAATATGCACTTGGAGCGATTGTTTATGAGTGGTTGAGCGGAACATTGCCTTTTCAGGGTTCGCCTATTGAAATATATGGCCAACATCTACATGCTACTCCACCTTCTTTACATGAAATTATGCCTGCTATTTCACTGGAAACTGAACGTATTGTACTTAGAGCGCTTGCCAAAGATCCCTCGCAACGTTTTCCGCGCATAGAGGATTTCGCAAAGGCTCTAGAGCAGGCATATCAGAACATGGGGAATCAGTTAACTGTATCTGATGCCCGACCAGCTTTTTATTTGCCTACCACTCCGAAAACGTTAGAATCGGATCATTCACCACTTTATCTACCTGGCCGTGTATCCTCTCAATTCTTGCCACCTTTACCATACCCTGAAGGACCATCCTCTCACCTTTCCCTATCTCATCCCGCTTTCATAAAGGTCAAAACCGTACTCAACAATTTTGGAATGACCAATGTTATGCTGATAGCACTAACACTTCTCGTTGTACTGGCAAGTATGGTCTGGTTTTTCTCCTTTGCTCTGCCTCGCCTCCAGGTCAGGCCGCTTGCGAAAAGTGTCTCTACAATACACAAAAATCCTGGAACGCTTAAAATGGCACCATCTTCGACCCCTGCTCCTCCGCCTGGAATTACGTTTACTCTATCTCCTACTGCCGTTAGCTGGGGGCCAAATCGCCTCGATCTTTTCGGGCGCGGCTCTGATGGTGCGATTTACCATAGTTATTGGGATGGTTCCTGGCACAGCTTCGAAACACTTGGTGGTAACTTTATCTATGGCGTTGCCGCTTCCTCGTGGGTCGCAGGACGCCTGGATGTGTTTGCCATAGGCACCGATGGTGCAATATATCATAATTATTGGGATGGCTCGTGGCATGGTTGGGGAGATCGGCTTGGTGGTGCGTTTACATCGGCACCGGCAGCAGTAAGTTCAGGACCCAATCATATAGATGTGTTTGGACGTGGTACAGATAATGCAATCTGGCACACTTATTGGGATGGTTCCTGGCATGCATTTGACTCCCTGGGAGGTAGTTTCGTCAGCGCCCCCTCTGTTTCATCCTGGGGAGGCGGTCGCCTGGATGTGTTTGCGGTTGGCACTGATAGTGGACTTTATCATAACTATTGGGATGGTACCTGGCATGGCTGGGGTGATCGCTTAAGCGTTACCTTTACATCAACTCCTGCCGCTACTAGCTGGGGGGTTGGGCGCATTGATGTCTTTGCTCAGAATAGCGATAATACCATCTGGCATGTCTCCTGGAATGGCACCGCCTGGTCTGCTCCCGAATCACTAGGAGGAAACTTCGCTACAGCTCCTGCTGCAACGTCGTGGGCAGCAGGACGCCTGGATGTGTTTGATACTGGTGTGGATAGTGCACTCTATCATAACTATTGGGATGGTAACTGGCATGGCTGGAACGATCGCATTGATTAATGATAGACGCGCACTTATTCTTTACTTACGGGTCGATACGAGATGCTTTTCTACGGTTTCAATAAGCACATCCACATCGAAAGGCTTCTCAAGAAAATCATCAGCTCCACTAACTTCTGCCAGTTTACTTGTATCAGAATGTGCTGAGAGGATAACCACGGGAATATGGGCTGTGTCTTGATTGCGTTTGAGTTGCTTGCAAATCTCACGTCCATCTTCCCCTGATAGTAAAATATCAAGGAGAATTAGATCTGGCAAAAAGCCCGTGAAATGCTGAAAACACTCGCCATTCATACTTATTTGGATCTGATAACCTTCATTTTCCAGGACGATCTGGATCACTTCCAGGATGCTCTCGTCATCATCGACGACCAGTATTTTTTGTGGCACGTTATCTGCTCCCTTACACCACACTGCAAGCCTGTTTACCTGGTAGAGAGAAATAGGACAAATACCTCTTCTCTGTGCGAAAGGTTTTACTCTTGACCCGCTCGATTGCTCTATTCTATTAGAAGAGCTAACTTTCTATTGATTACCTCTTCTGGAGAATATACATCAGTATACCACATCAAAATTGGAGCGCAATAATCTTTAACCTGCTCGTTCCAGGTATAAAGCTCTTTTTAAGCATGTTTATCTGTCTTGCTATAAATTCTCATTTTTCCACGGCAAGGTAATCCAGCGGTTTTCTTGCGCAAAGCAAAAATCATTCTCCACCATAGTACCCTGGAAACCCGAAGGAACAACTGCAAAGTGTTTAGCCTGTGTGCGCGGGAAAATTGCTAGATCGAAAGACCAGGGATCGCCAACATCTTCGGCTAAAACACGCCAGGAGAGATTTTCCTGCCAGGAATCTGTAAAGTAGACGCCAATCTCTCGGAAAGATCTGGCGAGTTGAGACATAATGTGCCAAATAATCACGCCAGCTTCCGCTGTATAAGCTGATGTGTGTTCTTTCCTTAAACTTTGCGCATCAAAAATCAGGTTAAAGCCAATCCATGTTGGTAGTGCTTCTATACTTGGTATTGCTACCTGTGTGTAGAAAGAAATGCTCATGCCAATGCAATCTATGCTTTGCTTCTGGTCAAGAGTCAATTGGAATGGAGCAGCATAGATATCTCCAAAGCTATCATCGTTACCTGTAGGCCATTCGATCTGCGAAATCCATGTGAGAGCTTGTGGATCATTGCATCCCATATTGGCAATACTATTCCGGTAACGCTGTAACACTTCTTGCAGGGTTTGTTGGCTGCAAGTTGCATAGGTCTGTATCTGGACGTGCTCGGACATATTCTTATCCCTGTTCTAGAATATCTTTCATCACTTCATCAAACCACTCTCTCCCGAACTTCTCACCTCCATACAAGAGTAAATTCGGTTCGCCAGTTGCTGAAATATTACCGTGATGAGTTACAATAAATTCTTGCAAACTCTCCGCCGTCACTTGCAAGGAATGAAGTTGCTTGATTTCATCCTCTTCAGGCGTTCTCGCATGCAGCACTTCATCCAGAGAAATGTTGAGCCGCGTCAGGAAGCACATTTCATAATGCGGCGTTTGTAAGTCGTAGACGATTCCCAGGCCACATTGCTCTTCGATATCTGCTGCCTGGATGCCTGTCTCCTCGCGTATCTCCCGGAGTATGGCGGCGAATGGATCTGGTTGTGTATGTGTATTCATGTCCAGATTTCGCTCAAAGAAACCGCCTATAACGTGATAGCGTCCAACATATACATCAACTCCCTGCCGCTTGTCGAGCAGGATGTAGTTATCGCGTGTTTCGACGACAGAACAAACGGCGAGCGGATTGCCCATGTCCTGTCGCACATGCTTTTGCGTAAAATCAGTTGTACGCGTGGTTACATATTCTTTGTAGCTGGTATCTCCTAAGACAAGGTGCAAAGCGTCATTTATGTGAGAGGTAGCAGCGATGAAGCGGAATAAAGGAGCATCAAAGAGACGGTGATCTTGTTCCTGTGCCTGCTTTAGCTTTCTTTGCCACAATTCATCCATATATGCCTGTATCTCCGCTGTTACAGGCATACGTTGTATTGGATTATAGTCGACTACGAGCTGGTCTGGATAGTACAATCCACGTGCTACAATTTCAAATTCGAGCATGAGGCGCTTATTCCCATTCTATTGTAGCGGGCGGTTTTGAGGTAATATCATAGACAACGCGATTGACTTCACGTATCTCATTTACTAATCGATGGGAGATGCGAGCAAGCAATTCGGGTGAAAGCCTTGCCCAATCTGCGGTCATAAAATCGCCGGTAGTAACCGCACGAACAGCCACAACGTTGGCATAAGTACGCTCATCTCCCATAACTCCAACGCTTTGCAATGGGGTCAGCACTGCAAATGCCTGTCCCAGTTCGCGGTATACGTTTGCGCGTTGTATTTCATCGATCACGATTTTATCGGCTGCTCGTAATATTGCGAGGCGCTGCTCATCGACGGCTCCAATGATACGGATTGCAAGACCTGGACCAGGAAATGGATGACGCCAGACCCATTCTTCGGGTAGACCCAGCGCGACCCCAATCTCGCGAACCTCATCTTTAAAGAGCGTGCGCAATGGTTCGACCAATTTCAAAGTCATCTGTTCAGGTAAGCCGCCGACGTTATGATGTGTTTTAATACGGACCGCAGTTGAAGCTGTGTCATGGCTAGTGCTTTCAATAACATCTGGATAAAGAGTTCCTTGTGCCAGAAAGCGAATTGCACCCATATTTTCTTCCAGGCGCAATGCTTCCTCCTCAAAAACACGTATAAACTCCTCACCAATAATTTTGCGCTTCTGCTCTGGATCAATAATATCTGCAAGACGAGTTAAGAAGCGTACACGTGCGTCAACAACGACCAGCGGGATATGAAGGTGACTGCTAAAAGTATCAACAACCTGCTCACGTTCACCTGCTCGCAGGAGACCTGTGTCCACAAAAACGCAGGTGAGTTGTTCACCAATTGCGCGATGTACCAGGAGTGCAGCCACAGCAGAGTCAACACCGCCTGACAGTCCACAAATTGCGCGTTCCTGGCCCACGCGCTCCCGAATCTGCTCAACGCTCTCCTCAATCATTGAACCAGCTGTCCAACCGGGCTCACAATTGCAGATACGAAAAAGGAAATTACGAATAATATCTTTTCCCTGGGGAGTATGCGTCACTTCAGGATGAAATTGCAGTCCAACCATTCCTTCGTCATTTGCGATAGCGGCCACAGGATTGCTCTCTGTGCAGGCCAGAACGCTGAAGCCAGCCGGGAGTTGATCAACGCTATCACCATGGCTCATCCAGACGGGCAAGCGTAGCGGCGGTGAAGTGAAGGCCGGCTCAAGATGTTCGGTCTGAGCTGGTGAAACAGAGATCCCTTCGAATATGCGAAAAGATCGATTGCCTGGTTGAGGGGGAGCGGTAACTTCGATGGTAGCCGGACCATATTCACGTAATCCGTGTGCAGGTGCAACATGTCCCCCCAATTGTAGCGCTAATAATTGCATGCCATAGCAAATACCCAGGACAGGTAGACCACTATGCAGAATGGCGGGATCGCAAACAGGTGCATTCTGATCATAAACACTGGATGGTCCACCTGAAAGAATAAAACCCTTGATATCGAGATGTGTATTTTCTTGTAATTGTGCCAGGGTTGTATTTGCAGACACAAGCTCGCTATATACATGACACTCACGCACACGACGGGTGATCAGCCGACTGTATTGTGAGCCAAAATCAAGAACAATGATCGCCTGTCGGCGCTCGGAGGAATGCATAGGTTTCCTTTCTGCCTGTATATATTTCAGAAGAGTTCTTGTAATTGAATGGAGTATATCACACGAAAACACCTGAGGCTAATGTTGGGCTGCTTCAAAACAGGTAACTCCTTGCGGCCCTACCTCTGCACTGTGGCGCGTATATGCTGGAAGCGTCATGCAATCGCCAGGAGCAAGGTTAAGCATACCAGCGTCTCCTTCTACGTCAGGTAAGATAAAACGGATGGAGCCGCGAACACAATAAAGCACCTTTTGGTAGTTATGACTATGAACCGTATAGCGCTCACCTGGACTATTTGACCATGAGTAGGGAACTAATCCTTGTTCCTGCATTTGTCTGCACAGGTCATGTTCCTGAGGTGCTTCTTGCTTGTGCCAACGAATAATATACATCTATCTGACTCCTTTTTGAGGTGGATATTCAAAAAATTTCTTTTCAGTCTAACATACTTCTGTAAATAGGATATGAAGAGTTGTCAAAATGTGTGTTAAGAGCAAAAAAGATTGTGAACTATAGCCATTGTAGTTGGGGTTCCCAGGCGGTATAATAGAATATTGACTCCATTAAAATCGCATGTTGGAGGTGTAAGAATCTGACTGTGAGGCAGGTAAAACGCCTACTATAAGAATATGAGAAAGGTAGAGACATCTCATTCAGATTCTGGTTGATTTCAATCAGCATACCAGGCGTTGTGGATGACACTGAGGAGGATATACAGGAGAAGTGCAATGAATACAATACAGCTCGCGGCGCAACTCTTTCATCTCCAGTCAGCTGATCTCGAACTGGATCGGTTGACTGCTGAGTTACAGTCTGTTACGCATACGTTGCAAGGAGACGCTAGCTTAAAGAGGTTACGTGCCGAATACAAAGCCGCGCAGCAACAGTTGCAAACTGGTTTACAGGCACAAAAAGAGGCCGAATGGGCACTAGAAGATGTCAATAATCGTCTGCATGTGCAGGAGGAGCGTCTTTTTAGTGGTGGTGTGAATAGCTCAAAAGAACTTCAATCGTTGCAAAATGAGGTCCAGCGTCTTCGTGGACAACAAAGCCAGCAGGAAGAAGTTACCTTAGAGGTACTTGATGCCGCAGAGACGTTGCAGGAAATGGCGCAACGCAAGTATGTAACTCTTAAACAAGCAGAGGATATGTGGGAGCAACAGGCTGCATCACTGATCACCCGGCGTGACCAGTTGGAGTTGAAACAACAGGAATTACGCCGGAAACGAAAGGAACTATCGGAAGGCATTGAGCCGGAAATCCTTCAACGTTATGATGCGCTGAGACGCACAAAACAAGGAAGAGCAGTTTCTAAAGTAGAACAGAACTCATGTCAATGGTGCCGTGTCATTCTGACACCAAGCGAACTACAACAAGTACGTATCAGCCAGGAGTTGCAGATGTGTACAAACTGTGGGCGTATTCTTTATTATAGTCGTTAAGCCTTTCAATGTTTCTTTCAGGGCAAGGAAGCTGCTTATGTTCCACTGATGCATCCCCTACGTCATAGAAGACGTACTTTTATTTTTCTTTCGTTTGGCGTTGACAATCGTTGTGTAGTCTAGTATGCTGTTAGCAAAGAGTGTTGTTCATTCAAATTCTGGCTCGGCCAGTCAAAAGGAGGTGCAGGTATATGGCAAAGCACACACACACAATTTCCGTGCCTGTATGCACCTTGTCTACCCGATATGAGGGTAATAGGCGAATGCCGCCTGACCGGGTTTCCTCTCTTTCTTCGTGAAGGTGGCCCGGCCTGGCCTCTAGCCGATTTCTCGCCTTTCGTTCATTCCCTCCTACACGGTAGACAGCTTCATTTTAAAATTACGTCTGGTTACCGTGTCTTTTTATGCTCCTGGAGGGATAAAAGTATTGATTAATGATCCGGCTATGCTTACTGGCATCATTCTTAATGGCGCACATGGCATTTACGATGTCCATACCGATGATGGTATCTTGCGCTGTACACTACGAGGAAAACTCAAAAAAGCCTTCGCACAGGCCCAATCCACAAAACCGCTGGGCAAATCTCGGCAGATACACTCCGACAAATTGTTACATATGACACCATCACAGCGTACAGAACGCATCGAACATCAGAATACTACTCCCCCACCCACACGCCTATCGGTTGGTGATTACGTAAAAATACGCCGCATTGATGCAACAAACGGTTTGATAGAAGAGATTTTGCCGCGCCAAAGTGCGCTAATACGTAAAGATGCAGGTTCAACCCCTAAAAAAATAGTCCAGCAGACAATGCTTGCCAATCTTGATCAGGTTGTGCTGGTTTTTGCCTGTGGGCAGCCTGATCCACATTTTGGCATGCTTGATCGTTACCTGACGATCTGTGAGTCAGCAGAATTACATTCATTAATCTGCCTCAACAAAGCGGATATGGTGCACCCACCTTATGTAGAGGAAGCAGCTCGACTCTACAGTAGACTGAACTACACCGTCATCTGGACCAGTGCGCAGACTGGCGAAGGAATTGCTGAATTAGCTTTGTTACTGAAAGATCATACATCGTTCTTTACTGGCCCTTCAGGTGTTGGGAAGTCTTCACTGGTGAATGCGATCGAGCCAGGTATGGCAATACGTACCGGCCTGATCAGCGATGTAACAGGGAAGGGCAGACATACAACGACTGGATCCCAGCTCTATCCTTTATCAAGTGGTGGCTGGTTGGCTGATTCGGCTGGTATCCGTGCGCTCACAGGTTGGAACATTCTACCTGAAGAGCTAGCTGCCTGTTTTGTGGAGTTTCGTCCTTATCTGGGCGAGTGCGAGTACTCCGATTGTGTGCATATTGATGAGGAAGGGTGTGCGATTCAGCAAGCCGTTCAGGATGGTGCAATCGATGAGCGCAGGTATAAAAGCTATGTGCGCATCTATAATGGCGAGGAACGTTAAGGGAGAGTATATTCTATGGTAGATCTGGTACCCATGGACAAAGCAACCTATCTGGCTTACCTCGCCTGGTCTATTCCAAATTATGCGCAAGAGAATATTCGAAGTGGACGCTGGTCCCTTGATGCTGGTCTACAAAAGGCTGAAGAAGAATACCAACAGTTACTTCCTGATGGATTAGCATCACATGATCAGTATCTTTTCTCCATTAAGGACAAAGAATCTGGAAAAAATGTTGGGATACTCTGGTTTGGTATTCAAGAACGGGGCGGTAAACGAGGAGCATTCGTTTATGATGTCAAGATTGACGAGCAATTTCGTCGTCAAGGATACGGTGAACAGGCATTTCTAGCGATGGAAGAGAAGGTGTATGCTCTTGGACTTGAGACGATTGGGCTATATGTTTTCGGCCAAAATTATGGGGCCAGAGCTATGTACGACAAGCTTGGGTATGAAGCCACTAACATTATGATGTCAAAGAAACTGAAGAGTGAGCAGCGTTAAGCAAAAATTGAGCCTTCTACTGAAGAACAAGCAGTAGAAGTCTTTTTATAACATAATCTTTGTTAAGATATCAGTGATTTGCTCCAGTCAGGAGTTCCCCCACAAGTGCCAGGACAACCTCATCATCCTGTTCTTCAAGCACTGTACGAGGATCAAGTAAAAGGACATCACGCGATATACGTGTAATAATGGGATGTGGACGCAAGCGCAGACGTGTTGCGAATTCATCCAGAGAAAGTGGAACGCGCATTGCATCGAGTGCCAGCAGGGTAGTAGGCAAGGTTTCACCAGGCAAAGAGCCGCCGCCGATGGTTGACATGCCGTGTTGTGTATGTGCATTGATACCATGCTTTTGTAGCTCTGTTACCCAATGAGTTGCACGGGAAGCAATTTTTTCGGGAGGGATCGCAATCATGCGCCAGACAGGAATGTGCGTTGTTGCCTCACCGCGTTGATAATGACGGAGTGTGGCTTCGAGGGCTGCCAGCGTCATTTTATCAATGCGTACGGCTCGCATCAGAGGGTGGCGACCAATACTCGCGATACTATCAGCTTTGCCCACTATAATGCCTGCCTGGGGACCACCCAACAATTTATCGCCGGAGAAACAAACGATATCAGTACCTTCCGCGATACGTTCCTGAGGCGTTGGCTCGTGTGTCAGGCCGTATTGTTCACTATTGAGCAAGCATCCACTACCAAGATCCTCCATGACCAGTAGACCGTTGTTGTGGGCCAGTTCAGCCAGTTCGCGAAGAGGCGTAGACTCGGTGAAGCCAGTGATCAGGAAATTACTAGGATGAACAGATAATAAAAGAGCTGTTTGTTCAGTTAACGCATTTGCATAATCCTGAATGCGCGTGCGGTTTGTCGTACCAACCTCCACTAGAGAGCAACCACTCTGGCGCATCACATCAGGAACGCGGAAGCCTCCACCGATCTCTACCAGTTGACCACGTGAGATGATCACTTCGCGTCCATGAGCCAGGGCACTTAAAGATAAAAGTACTGCCGCCGCGTTATTATTTGTAACGATAGCAGCTTCTGCCCCTGTGAGTTCGCGCAAAAGAGCCTCCGTGTGAGTGTGGCGAGAACCGCGTTCACCTATTGTCAGATCATATTCCAAATTAGAGTAGCCATGAGAAACTGTTTGCACTGCTTGAAGAGCTTCCTGGCTGATGGGAGCACGACCAAGATTGGTGTTGATGATCACTCCAGTAGCATTAATGACAGAATGCAGATGGGGTTGTTGTTCTTTCTCTAGGATATCCTCGGCCTTTACCAATAAACCTGTAAGTGGTGGGCAGGACGCTCCTGCGCTGATACTGATACGAGCCTGAGCAAGGCTAGTACGTATAGCACGTACTGCCAGATCACGTGAAAATTGTGCCACAAGATGTTGACCTGTGGGAGTCTGGAGGAGTTCATCTACAGAAGGTAGGCGACGTAACTGGTTCTGATCAGGGATCATAAAACAAAAGTCCTTCATGCACGTCTATGTGCTTATTTCCCAATAGGTGCAATCATGCTTTTACATATTGTGTGAGGATAAAACTAATGTAAAGAGTAAAACATCGTAATTGCAAGGCTATTTGCCACTTTGCCCATAACGGCACGCAGATCAGCATCATTGAGACGGCAGATCGCATATTGGTCTGCGAGAAGTGTGCGTAGGATCGGATACATTAACTCGGTTTTCACCAGGCTATCGGTATCAAGGAGTGGATAATCACGTTTTAAGAGCAGATGGTGGTAGGGGCGCAGTTTGCCGCGATAGGATGTCAATGCGACAACGTTTATAGCGCCGGCATGACGGCAGAAGGGTTCCCCTGACACAACGAGAGCTGGGTGCCAGTCAAGAATGCGCTTCTCCTCAATACCGGGAGGTAGAGACTGATATCCGAAACTTACCCAATACACCATGCCACATTGCACAGGTGTTTGATAAGTCAGGGCATCCGCTGCAAGTTCAGGTGGGTGTGGCATAGCTATTTATGTGTACGTCTCTATTATTTCACTAAGGCCTGACCAAAACCGGAGTGTATACTGGCGTGTCATTGATCTCAAGTTGCGCATAAAAGCAGGTACTCGTGAGTGACCAGGAACGCGCAACGAGACTGAGACGCTCCTCACGTTCGTCCTGACTTTCTTCCTGAAGGGCAACAGCTATGAGGTCCATATCACGCTGATATTGTTCCTTAAGTAAGGGTGAACGGCTGAAGTCACAATTCGTCATCGCCATAGAAGCTACCTCTTATTCCAAGTCCAATTCGCCAAACATACTTCCGGGTAGCGGAAGAACCGCTCTGGTTGAGGGCTATAAATTTCTTCAACGTTGGAGATTATACCAGCAAATTCTTACAGAAGCAATGCTTTTTGCCATCATTTTAAAAAAAACGTAAAATTTCTTTATGTTGTGACTTTACAATTTCATATAAATAGCCCGATAAGATCGGGTTTAGTGCTATCATGGTCGAGTAAAAAGTATCTCATGAAAAAATGCTTGACATCAACGGGCAGGTCGGCTATAATGTGTCCCGTCGATCACTCAGAATGAACTGGTGTGTTCCTCAACCTGGGCAGTTACCAAAGTGGACAAATGGGACTGACTGTAAATCAGTTGCGAGAGCTTCGGAGGTTCGAATCCTCCACTGCCCACCTATACATATATACATAAACTATGCTCATATGTACGAGGAAAAAATGTTAACAAGTTAACAGACAATCCTCATACATATGTACATAAATTATGTATGAGTATGGCAAGGTTGGCCCGTGTGGCGCAGCGGTAGCGCACAGTCTTGGTAAGACTGGGGTCATGGGTTCAATTCCCATCACGGGCTCCCGTGGTTTCTGAATGATGTCTGAACTTCATGCTCTTTAGCGTAGTTCCATCTTCACGAAAATCCGCGTAGGACGAAAAAAAGCTTTTGCTGCCGTCTTCTGAGAAGGATCGTCACTCCCTTCTTGTTATACTAGTGAGAATATGACGATCAAGCTATCGGGGGGCGGCTGCTGCATGTCTATACCCGTCGCCATTTGATCGCAAGTAGGTTTGCAAAGGAGCCGCAGTTTAAAAAATGGCTAAGAAGAAGTTTGAGCGCAATAAGCCGCATGTGAATGTTGGAACGATTGGTCACATTGACCATGGCAAGACGACCCTGACCGCAGCGATCACCAAGGTGCTGGCTGCCGCTCAGCTTGCGAAATATACGGCTTTTGACAAAATTGATAAAGCTCCTGAAGAGCGCGAGCGTGGTATTACCATCGCCATCGCTCACCTCGAGTACGAGACCCAGAAGCGTCACTATGCCCACGTCGACTGCCCCGGTCATGCGGACTACATTAAAAATATGATTACCGGAGCTGCCCAGATGGACGGGGCGATCCTGGTCGTGAGCGCTCCTGACGGCCCGATGCCTCAGACACGCGAACACGTCTTGTTGGCTCACCAGGTGGAAGTCCCTTCGATGGTGGTCTTCCTCAATAAAGTCGACATGATGGACGATGAAGAGTTGCTCGAACTGGTCGAACTGGAAGTGCAGGAACTGCTGACCAAGAACCATTTCCCCGGCGACGACATCCCCATCGTGCGTGGATCCGCCTTGAAGGCGCTGGAAAGCAAGGGCGACCTTTCCCGCAATGATCCAGATGCGGCCTGCATCTGGGAATTGATGGACAAAGTCGACAGCTACATTCCAACTCCTGCCCGTGCGACCGACAAGCCCTTCTTGATGCCAGTGGAAGATGTCTTCGGCATTAAAGGCCGTGGCACCGTCGCAACTGGGCGTATCGAGCGTGGAATCGTCAAAGTTGGCGAGTCCGTTGAGATCATCGGCATGCGTGAAGATGTGCGCTCGGTGATTGTGACTGGCGTGGAAATGTTCCAGAAGACACTGGATCAGGGAGAAGCCGGCGACAACGTTGGTTGTCTGCTGCGTGGCGTTGAGCGTGCCGATATCGAGCGTGGACAGGTTCTGGCCAAGCCGGGTTCGATCAAGCCACACAAGAACTTCCTGGCTGAGGTCTACGTCCTCTCCAAAGAAGAGGGTGGACGACATACTCCTTTCTTCAATGGCTATCGTCCCCAGTTTTATGTCCGCACCACGGACGTGACGGGATCGATCAAGCTACCTGAGGGAGTCGAGATGGTCATTCCGGGTGATAACATTCAGATGACGGTCGAATTAATTCAGCCCGTGGCAATGGAAGAAGGCGTCCGGTTCGCCATTCGTGAGGGTGGACGAACGGTTGGCGCAGGCGTCTGCACAAAAGTGATCAGCTAAGTTCAAATAGCATCTGGTGAGCGCAATTATTTGCGCTCACCATGTAACGTCACTAATCTAAAGATGTGGCAAGCCCAGCTCAGAATATGAATGGAGTGAAGAAATGGCTAGCAAGAGCAAGGAAAATCGCATTGTGGTAACGCTGGCTTGCACGACCTGCAAAAGCCGCAATTATACCACCTCGAAGAACAAAAAGAACAATCCTGAGCGTATGGAGCTAAAGAAGTTCTGTACGACCTGTCGGATTCGTGCGCCTCATCGTGAGACCAAGTAGGGATAGTAGGGAACCGTTACACTGGTGGAGCTTGCCGGTGAGCACTGGCGGCAGTTACTACTGATCAAGAAAGGTTTAACGTGGCAAATAAGATGGCCGACAAAAAGAAAACGACGAGCCGGAGTCAGATGGCTGAACCCACTCCTCGTACGACGAGCGAGAAAGCGCCGATTGTGAAAGCTGCCCCTCGTGAAGAACGTAAAGAGCAGCCGAAACAAGAGAATAAACAAGCCAGGCGTAATACAAAGGGTTCTGTTGGTACACTACAGAAATTACGTAATGGACGCGTGGGTCGTTTTATTACCGAAGCCTACTATGAACTCCGTCATAAGGTAACCTGGCCTACTTTCGAAGAAGCTCGAAACATGACGATCGTAGTGATCATAATATCTATTGTCATTGGAGGAATATTGGGCCTAGTTGATTATGGCCTGTATAACCTCTTCCTGTATATCAGCGGTCGTTAAGCGGCTTCGTTACCTGGAAGTTTATGAGGGAAAATACCGTGGTTACTGAACATACCAGTGAGAATGGGCAACCTACACAGCCAGATAGTGAGCGTGCCTGGTATGCTATTCATACATATTCAGGGT